>JAHJEW010000023.1 GCA_018825335.1 Patescibacteria group bacterium
CAATGGACAGAACAAGGCACTCCTAAGGCTTAGATGCAGGTTCGATTCCCGCCGGGACCACCAGCACGCACGCAGCGAAGCGGAGTGCGCGTGCAGCTAAAATATCACCTCCATGAAGTACTACATCCAGACTCTTGGCTGCGCCATGAACTATTCCGACAGCGAAAGAGTTGCCGCATTATTGGAAAAAATGGGCTACGACCGCACTTCGGTGGCGGAAGAAACGGATCTATATATTTTCAACACCTGTTCAATCCGCCAAAAAGGGGAAGACCGCGTTTTTGGCTATTTGAAAAATATTATTGAATGGAAGAAAAAAAATCCCAGACTTCTCGTTGGATTAACAGGTTGCATGGTGCGCCGGACCAGCAGTAAAAACAGCGAAAAAAAAGATCAGGATGAGCTGATAAAGAAGCTTAAACCTCTGGATTTTACCTTCCGCATTACCGAAGCGCAAAAACTCGGTGAGGTGTTGGAAGAGGTGCGGCCCGGGCTGGAAATTCCGGAACTTAAGGAGGCGGGGCTCTCGGATTATCTCCGCATCAGGCCAAAATATACAAGCAGTTTTCAGGCTTATGTACCGATTCAGATCGGCTGCGATAAATACTGCACGTACTGCATTGTTCCATATGCGCGCGGACGCGAAAAAAGCCGCCCTATGGAAGAAATTCTGGCCGAATGCAAAACGTTGGTTGAAAACGGATGCAAAGAAATCACTCTTGGCGGACAAAATGTAAATGCATACGGTAAAAGTGTTTTCGACAAACAAAGCGGAAAATTCGGGCAGAATGAAGATCCGTTTATTACTCTGCTTCGTGAAGTCGATAAATTAAAAGCGCTCGGCTTAAAAAGATTGCGCTTTACCTCGCCGCACCCGCGCCATTTTACCGATGAGTTGATTGAACTGCACACGCAGCTGGAAACTCTCGTCAATCACATTCACCTGCCGGTTCAGGCGGGTGACGATGCCATACTCAAGAAAATGAACCGTCAGTACACAGTGGATGAGTACCGCCGCATTTGGAAAAAAATTAAAAAGGTGCTCCCGGGAGGATCTTTCACTACAGACATCATTGTCGGATTTTGCGGCGAAACAGAGCAGCAGTTTGAAGGAACACGAAGGCTGTATGAAGAGATCGAATGGGATATGGCATACCTGGCGCGCTATTCTCCGCGCAGAGGAACCACATCTTTTGCCGCATGGGAAGACGATGTATCGCGCGAGGAAAAAGCGCGCAGATGGCATGTTCTCAATGAAGTTCTGGAAAGATGCTCAATCCGCTACAACGAGTCGCTGATAGGAAAAACGCTTGAAGTGCTTGTTGAAAAATACAATGAAGAAACCGGCGAATGTGAGGGCAAAAGCCGCGAAAATATTGTTGTTCAGTTCCCCGGAAATCCGGACATGATAGGGGAGCTGGTGGAAAGCAAAATTACAAAAGCGCTCACCTGGTCGGTGAAAGGGGCGGAGGTTGGAATTTGACATTCGGATTTCGGATTTAACTTTTAGCCCCCTAAAAGTTTCACTGCTTCTTCGCCGATTACCGCCTTCAGGCGGCGAAGGCCGGCGCCGCAGGACTCCTGCTTGGTAATCTTGAAAGCTTTCAGATTGCCGGTTTTTGTGGCATGCGGCCCGCCACAGATCTCATAAGAAAAATCCCCCATCCTGTAAACCTTCACCTCGGCGTCATAGCGGTCCGGGAAAACTCCCGTGGCGCCGCGCTTCTTTGCTTCATCAACCGAAGTAATTTCGAAGCTCACCGGAAGGTCGCGCTTAATCTGCTCATTTACGATATCCTCAACCTGCTTGATCTGCTCCGGCGTTAATTTATCGTTGTAATTAAAATCAAAGCGCAATCTTTCCCGCGTGATGTTGGACCCCTTTTGCTCTATTCCATGCCCTAAAACAATTATAAGAGCCTGATTCAGAAGATGCGTGGCCGTATGCAGATTTGTACATTCAATGCTGTGGTCGGCAAGACCGCCGGCAAATTTTTGTTCACTGCCGGAGCGCGAAAGTTCCTGATGTTTTTTCATGGCTGAACCGAAACTCGCCCGGAATTTTTCGACGTCGATTTTATAACCGATTTTTGCAAGTTCCTCCTCTATCATTTCCAGAGGAAAGCCGTAAGTTTCATAAATGTAAAAAGCTTTTTCTCCGTCCGCTACGGTAAACTGCGTCCCGCAGGCATCTTTGTTCCAGATTTTTCTCATCTCGCGGATACCCTGCTCGATCGTTTTTTGAAATTTCTCCTCCTCGCGTCGAAGCTCCTCGAAAATGCGCGCCTTATTTTGGGCAAGCTCCGTATATTTGTTGCCGTATTGGTCGATAACAATCTGCGCCAGCTCATGCGTAAAATTACCGTTAATTCCAATCATTTTGGCGTGACGGATCGCGCGCCGCACCAACCTGCGCAAAATATACCCCTGATCTTTATTCGACGGGCAAACGCCCCAGGGATCCCCCAAAATGAACGTTGCGGCGCGCATGTGATCGCAAATAATGCGCGCGCTGGCCACCTGCTCATCCGCAGTTCCGGACTTTTCACCGGTCGAAAGCTCCTTTATTTTCTCCTTCATCGGCAAAAAATGGTCGGTTTCATAGTGCGATTTAACTCCCTGCATAATGGCGGCTGTGCGCTCAAGCCCCATTCCCGTGTCCACGTTTTTCTGTTTCAGAGGCTCAAAAGTCCCGTCCTCTTTCTTGTAATACTGCATAAAAACATCGTTCCAGATTTCCACAAACCGCTGACCGTTGGTGCTCGGATCATCTCCCGATTTAATTTCGCCGCCGACGGTGTCATAAAACATTTCCGTGTCCGGACCGCATGGCCCCGTCTGTCCCGCGGGACCCCACCAGTTTTCCTTCTTCCCGAAAAAATAAATCAGCCTTTTTTGTCCTCTCTGCGCGTCATCGACGCGGGTAAAACCCAGACTTTCCCAGACAGCTGCAGCTTCTTCATCGCGCGGGGCGTCATCGTCACCGGCAAAACAACTGACAACAAGTCTGTCCGGATCAAGCCCGAGACCGCCGTCTTTAAGAGAAGAAGTCAAGAACTCGAAGCTCATTTTAATGGCTTCCTCCTTGAAATAATCACCAAGCGACCAGTTGCCGAGCATCTCGAAAAAAGTGCAATGAGTGGTGTCTCCAACCTCATCAATATCATCGGTGCGCAAACATTTCTGGGAGTCCACAAGACGCTTGCCGGCCGGATGCGGTTCGCCCATCAAATACGGCACAAGCGGATGCATCCCCGCCGTTGTAAACAGAACTGTAGGATCGTTTTCAGGAATAATGGATCCGCTGGAGATCTCTTTATGCCTGTGTTTCTTCACGAAAAAATCAATATAGCGTTGTCTGATTTCGGATGTTTTCATGGCAATAATGTAGCACATGGGCGTTTTTTTGCACACGCTTGAACTTTAAAAGCGGCTCTGCCATAATACCCGGGCCTCTTCCTAAGAAAAAAACATGGCAAATAAAAAAAGAAAAACCGTTGCATCTACCAAGAAGGTGGAAAAGAAAGCGGAGAACATTGAAGAAGTAAAAGCTGGAAAGCCAAAAAAAAGCTTTCTAATAAGAAAAAAGAATAAACCGGAAAAGAAGAAAGCAATAACAACGCCTAAAGCGGAAGAAAAGGAAACGCAAGTGGCGCCCGCCGAACCGGCGCAGGAACCCGTGAAAGAACAAAAGACCGGGCACAGACCGAAACTTTCTCCCGTGCAGAAACAGAAAATCAGAGGTGGCATTTTAATGCTGATTGGATTGGCGACGCTCATTTTCGTGGGAACACTACTGTTTGGAAAATTATTCAGACCGCAGCAGCTGGCCGATCTTTTGCCAAATGACAATGCAGTGGCACTTCTGGAAATAGATACGGACGGAAGCAGCGCACAGGTTAAACAGTTTTTTGAACTGATGAAAAACTATCCGGTTTTTCAGAGAACCGCAATGACGGCGATAATAAATGCCGCACTTTCGGTTGATTCAGAAAAAGAAATACAGCCATGGCTCGGCCGACGCGTCGGCCTCGCCATAATCGCCGGCCGAGCCGGCGGCAGTCTGGATTCGCTGATTTTCATAGAAAGTGCCGAACACAACATGACTCTGGAATATATGCAAAAACATGCGCCGACCTTTTTTGAGGCGCAATCTTTGGCGCCCCAGGATGCGCAATCTTTGACAGCCCCAAACCCCGCCGCAACCGCCGAAACCCCGCCGCCAACCGAAATCCGGCCCACCACCGCAAATCCTCCCAAAATCATCGCCACCGACATTGAGGGAATAAAAATCTACGAATACGAAAACGGTCCGAAAATTGGCTTCACCTTCATAAATAACTATCTTGTACTGGCGCCTTCCAAAGAAAATATTCAAGACTTCGCTTCGCAGTACATTTCCGCTGACCACCTTTCGGCAGACCCGTATTATCGTAAGGTCGCAGGCAATTTACCGCAGGGCGCAATGATCTTTGCATATATCGATTATCAAAAACTATTTTCCGCGCTGGAAAAAAATGAAACATTCGTCGCGCAAAAAGGGCAGGATCTACTCGCGCTCAAGCCGTTCCTGAGCCTGTTTAGAGCAGAGGGGCTGACCGTTTTTGCCGAGGGAAACAGATTTGTGGCACAAACATTTACGGCTCTGGACAAGGAAATACTCGACGGTGAAAATTACATAACTTTCAGTGAAAAATACGAAGGCAGACTCCTTGATCTTGTTGACGAAGAACCGATTTTCCTTGCGGGCGGACACGATCTCACCAAGGAACTCAATCGTGTCGAGGACATTTTCAAATCCGGTACCAAAGCGCCCGCCATGGTCTTTGATGGACTGATCGAAGCCCAGAAGCAAAAATATTTTGGAAGTGATATCGGCCTTAAAGAAGACATATATCCGCTTTTTACCGGAGAATATCTGGCTGTAATCGAAAACAGTCTTGAGCAGCCAGTCGTCTCACTTCTGCTCGAACTGAAAGATAACGCGACAAGTGTTTCGCTCTTCGATAAAATCGTTAACGAATTTGTAAAAGTCAGCGGCGTGTTCACGCCCCGTATTCAGGAAGTGACTTTGCCCGATGGCACGGTCGGAAAAGAAATAGTGGCCAGCCCCGAAAAGATTGAACGGTCCACCGGCCAATACAAAAACGTGGCGATAACTTCTCTTAAACTTGGAGAAACAGGTATAAAAGTACACTACGCAATTCTGGACAATATTGTCGCAATCAGCACCGGAGAGGATACGCTGCAGCGCATGATCGATCGTCATGAGGGCGATCTGAAAGAAGGTCTGACCTCCGGAAAATACTATGAAAGAAACCTGAAACCCGTGCTGACCTCCGCCGATGAAATCATTGAAGTGAAACTGGGAGCTCTGACGCAGATGTTTGGACTGAACGAAAATAGCTTTATTTCTCCCTATCTGGTACCATTTAATAACTTCACCGTCACAAAGAATTTTTTTGAAGACGGCATTTCAACCACATACCTGGTTGAAATTATCTAACCCAAATCGATGGCCAGAAAAGTTGTTCGCGACATCGAAAAAAAGGGCCCAACGGTAATATCTTTGAAAGACGAACCCGAAGATCAAAAACCTTCAGGGAGAGAGAAGCTTTTGGATATTTCCGAAAAAACTCTGAAGAAAACGAATAATCATTCATTGAAAGATATTGAAAGCGGGAAAGCGCAAGGCAAAGTAATGTTTTTCAGGGTGGATCCGTGGGAAGAACTTCGTGCAGATCGCTTTGGTGAAGCGCTGCGAATAGCGGCCGCCGGGACCATGATTCTGCTTATTCTGAATCTTATTAACGTATATAACCGCGGAATAAACTTTAAAACCGAGCTCATTGCGTCGGCCGAGGCCGGTTATAACGAACTGATTCAGGCGGGGGATCAGGCAGCGGGATCCGATTTTGGCGCGGCCGAAATGACCTTCACACAGGCGCAAAAAACTTTCCGGTCGGCGCAAGATGCTGTCGCTTTTTTACGCGTAAACCAGGAATATTTTTTCACGCGCGAAAAAACTCTGGAGTCGATTCAGGGACTTTTAAATGCGGCGCAGAACATCTCATCCGCCGGACAGAATTTTGCCCGAGGTATCCAGAATCTGCAGCAATTGCCGCAACTTTTTATTGAGGAAAACGCCGCGGATAGTCTGGACGCCGGTACATCCACAGGCAAAAAATCGCTCACTGAAAAATTGAAAGAAGATTTGAAATACGTGGAAACGGCGGCCGGACAATTGGCTTCAGCAAGACGGAATCTGGATATGGTAAGCGCCGAGGTACTGCCTCCGACTTTCCGCGAAAAGCTGGCGTCGGCCAAAAGCAAACTGGAAAAATTGGACGATCTGCTGACAAAAACACGTGAAAAAATCCCGGCTTTTCTGGATCTCCTTGGAGACCGTTATCCTCACCGCTATCTGGTTTTGCTGCAGAACGACACGGAAGCGCGTCCGACGGGAGGCTTTATTGGAAGCTATGTCATAGCGGATCTGAACGACGGCTACATAACAAAAATGGATTTCCACGATGTTTATGAGCTGGATGGACAGCTGCAGGAATACATAGAGCCGCCGGCGGATATTGCCATGGTGGCGGAAAACTGGCGCATGCGTGACTCCAATTACTCACCGGATTTCGCGATATCGGCGGAAAAAGCCGCGTGGTTTTTACAGAAAGAAAACGGTCCGAGCGTGGACACGGTCATTGCAATCAACCAAAGTTTTATCGCCGATTTACTCAAACTAACCGGCCCGATACGTCTTGGTGGATTAAAGGCGTCCCTGGATGAAAACAATTTCCAGTTGATACTCTCTTATATCATTGAATCCAAAGCCGCCGGCGCGGAAAACCCAAAACAGATAATGGCCGAACTTGTACCGGCATTCCGCGGCCAGCTGCTAACAAAAGCTCCGCTCGATCAGATCCTGAAAATTTTCCTTGGCGGAGTTATGGACGAAAAAATTCTTTTCTACTCGCGAAACGAAAAAGTGCAAAAGCTGTTTGATGACTTTGGCATGACCAAAAGAATCCTCCCGACGGGGCCGGGGGAGGATTACCTCAACGTGACCATAACCTCGATCGGCGGCAATAAAAGTGATCGCTACATTGAACAAAAGATCGAGCACGATTCACTGATTCAGACGGACGGCAGCGTGGTTGATGAAGTAACTGTCAGCCGAAAACATACCTGGACCATGAAAGATCTGGAGGAGTGGGAAACAACGCTGAAGCTGTTTGGTTACGGCGATTTGCCGCAGCACATTCAGCAAATACTGGGCAGCGGTTCCAACAAGGTTTTTGTGCGTGTGTATGTTCCCATTGGTTCAAAACTTTTGAGTGCGCAAGGTGTTAATACGGATGACGTCATTACAATTACGGATAACGAAATCCAGAAACAGTATTTTATGGTGCAGATGACGACCGATGCCGGCAAGGAAAAATCCGTGGCGCTAAGTTATATTTTGCCATTCAGACTCAGCCTTTTGCCCGCGGATGCATACAAACTGCAGATACAAAAACAACCCGCAATAAATGAAAGTTATTTCGAGAAAAAAGTTTTCTTTAAACCGGGACTCCAAAGTTATCGCGAGTATCCGGATGCATTCGCTAAAACCGAAGACGGATCGCTGCAGTACGCGGGTCTTTTGGGCGGTGATTTATATTTGTCCACCCTGGTGGGAAACTAGCAGTCGGCTAAGATGAGAGGGGCGCGGAAATCAGTCGCGATAATCGCGGCCGAATCTTTTTTCCAGTTCGTCAAAACTTATTGAAAACATGGTCGGTCTTCCGTGCGGGCAGGTGTACGGAAGATCAAGTTTCATAAGTTTTTCGCACAGTGACTGCTGCTCCTCTTTGCTTAAAGGGTCGCCGAATTTAACGGCGCTGCGGCAGGCGGCGAACACAAGGGCGCGCTCCTTACGCTTTTGAAAATCGCCCTTTTCCGCGTAGTCGCAGAGATCATCCAGAAGCCCCCGCAGCGCCGCAGCAATATCATGCTTAACAAGATAACCCGGCACCGCGAAAACCGAATAAGTGTTACCGCCGAAAGGTTCGATCTCGTAGCCCATGCCTTCAAAAAGTTCTTTATTATCTTCAATCAGCGCGGCCTCGCGCGGTGGCAGCTCAAGCTGAAGCGGCGCCAACAGCGGCTGCACGGACTTCTGTTTCCGCTCAAACTCGGCCAGCAGCTCGCTATAACGTATCCGCTCGTGCGCCGCGTGTTGGTCAATAATCACCAGCGCGTCCCCCTGTCTGCACAAAATATAGGAGTTATCCAGCTGCGCCAAAGGCTCCAGTTCCGCCAGCCCCGCGCGCTCGGCCACACCGACAACCACTCGCGCCGTCTCTTCCAAAAGCGGCTTATCCTCAACCTTCATCACCCCGGAATGCTCACGCGCGACGCCAAAGTCAGCCCCGCCAAAGTCGGCGACGCCATACGCGGCTCCGTCATTGGCCGCACTATCCGCCGAAAAAACAGGCGCCAGAACATGCTTCTCCAAAGCCTTTTTACACGCACTCACTAAAATCCTGAAAACCTCCTTCTCATCCGAAAAGCGAACCTCCAGCTTGCGCGGATGAACATTCACATCCACAAGAGACGGATCAATCGTAAGAAAAAGCAGAAAAACCGGATACTTTTCTTTCGGTAAAAGCGAAAAATAACTCTGCCGCACCGCGTAGGAAAGAACATGCGAATTAACCTCCCGCCCGTTCACAAACAAATGCTGCCCCCTACGATTACTCCGCGCGATCACCGGTTTCCCAATAAAACCCTCAAGCTGAATCTGGCTGTGCCCGTAAAAAACCGGAATAAAACAGTCGGTCACCTGCCGCCCCAAAAGCTCCGCCGCACGAACAATACTATCTTCCGTAGCGGGCAAATCGAAAACCACTTTATCATCATGCACAAGCCGGAAAGCAACCTCATTATTTGCCAAAGCAAGCCCCGTTAGCGTATCCAGAATATGCCCATACTCGGTCGAGTCATTTTTCAAATACTTCTTCCGCGCAGGCGTATTGAAAAAAAGCTGACGCACCTCGGCCTGCGTACCCTCCGGACATCCCATCGCCTTAACCTTTTTCAGCTGCCCGCCTTCACAAACAATCATCGTTCCATACATGGACCCGCGCTTCTTGGTCTGCAAAACAAAATTGGAAACAGACGAAATACTCGCAAGCGCCTCACCCCTAAAACCAAGCGAACGAATATTAAAAAGATCATCACTGCTGGTAATTTTACTCGTTGCATGCCTTTCCAAAGCCATTCGCGCATCTTCAGGCTCCATCCCGATCCCGTCATCCGTAATGCGCAATAAGTCATCACCGCCGCCGTTAACTTCAATCGTAATTCGCTTCGCCCCGGCGTCCAGACTATTCTCTACCAGCTCTTTCACCACAGACGCCGGCCTCTCCACAACTTCACCCGCTGCGATCTGATTGATTAGATGCTCAGGTAATACTTTGATGATTGCCATAATGGAAGAATAAATGTGCTTACTAACTATTAAAAAATAGACCATTAAAAAGCAATGAACCGGGGTTGACGAATGCAAGTAAACATTCTAAATTAACCACCTTTTTACACGAATCATGTCTAAAGAAGCCCAGACAGTACTGGATAATATTCAGTCCATAGATCCGGAAAAACTCAAACAGGAATGCAGCGGAGACCTTTTACCTGAAATAAGGGAAAAATTAACGCAGGTGCGTGCGCATCTGGATACGTTAAAAAGCGTAATAGATGCAGCCGGTCAACGCGGCTACAGAGAGCCGGCGCTAAACGGCGAAAACCCTCAGTCTCCGCCGGAAAACCAAAAAGCTCTGGTTCCGGCCCCGCAAAATCTGCCGGCTCACGACCCCAAAGCCGCCGCCGAAAAACTGAAAATCCTTGAAGGAATAGAAAATAAACAATTAAAGCAAAAATTATTTCTCGCCTCCGCTTTTTTGTCTTCGCGTTCAATAAAGCTTTTTGTAGAGCCGGATCAGGCCCTGGAAAAATACATTGTAGAGATACTTTCTCGGCAAGATCAAATTGCTGCAAACGAACAGATGCCGGATATTCCCGGGCAAGTACTACAAATAGTGGATCAACTTTTAAAACATGCCCAAACAAAGTCGACTGAAAAAAGACACTTCATGTTCTGGCGCAAAGATATTCAGGCCGAGTGGCTTGAGAAAGAAATAGACTGGCTGACCAGCAATATGAAACAACCGGAAAAAACACCGATAAATCTATTAAGCGTGCAGCAACTGAAAAACAAATTAAAAGAATTGTCACACAAATTAAAAATATTGGCGGAATTATATAAAGACGATGAACTGCCCTCAATCATGATTCGTCCCCAGACCTGGATGTCGGAAACGATTAAAATGTCTCTATTTGATTTCTTAAAAGACTATTTAATTCCCAACCAAAATTTATTTAAGCCGGAATCTGATGAACTGAAAGAACTATTTAGAATCACCAAGGAAACAAAAAAATGGCAGACAGGAGAAGATGCATATTCAACAAGATGGGCGAAAATGAGACAATTATTTGCCATGATACCATTGGAACTTCTTCAGGAGTTAAGCGGCGAAACCTGCCACGCACTTATGGAATGCCTTATAAAAGAAAGCAACGAAATGTATATTAAAAGATTCGGCCGGGAAGAATTGCGAGCGTTTATAGAGCGCGGGGATTTCTCCGAAGCGGGTATTTTAACTGTTTTTCGGGAAAGAGCGGCCCAAGGATGACTAGTCCATATTCTTCAACTCCGCCAGCCTCTTAAGCGCTTCCATCGGCGTTATATTGTCAGTGTCAATTCTGGCCAGTTCTTCTTTGATAGGATTATGTTCGCGCACTTGCTCCGCATCGTTACCAAAAAGTTCCACCTGTCCATGCGCCGGACGACCCAAAAGTTCTTTCGCAATGCCGGATTCCAAAGCGCCCTCCTCCAGATCGCGCAGAATACTGTACGCGCGCGCAACAGTTTCCGCCGGCATGCCTGCAAGTTTCGCCACTTCAATACCATAGCTTCGCGACGCCCCTCCGCGCCCAACCTTATACAAAAACACTACGCCGTCCTTTTCATTTTCCAGAGCCGCGACGCTGTAATTGGCGGCATTTTGCAGCTTGTCCGTCAGCGAAATCAGCTCATGATAATGCGTTGCAAAAAGCGTTTTCGCTCCAACTTTGTCGTGAATAAATTCCATAATCGCCCACGCGATGCTCATACCGTCATAAGTGGAAGTCCCGCGCCCAATCTCATCCAGAATAATTAAACTATGCTCGCTCGCATTCTCCAGAATATGCGCGGCCTCCTGCATCTCCACCATAAAAGTACTCTGCCCTTTCACCAGATTATCCGAAGCGCCCACGCGCGTAAAAATCCTGTCCACCAGCCCTATTTCGGCCTTCGTAGCCGGAACGAAACTGCCAATCTGCGCCATTAAAACAATCAAAGCTGTCTGCCGCAGATAAGTCGATTTACCACCCATGTTCGGCCCCGTAATCAAATGAAACCGCTCACCGTCTTGGATTAATTCCGTGTCGTTCGGCACAAACCGCGCCGCATAACTCATCTTCTCCACAACCGGATGCCTGCCCGCCGTAATTATAATGTTTCCGCCATCATTAATCAGCGGCTTGCAGTAGCCGTTTTCCAGCGCAACTTTCGCGAAAGAACAAAGTACGTCCAAAAGCGCGAGGCGCTTCGCCGTGCGCTGAATCCGTTTAATCTCCACCAAAACAGTAGCGCGGATTTCTGTAAAAATTTTCTGTTCAAGCGCGATGATTTTTTCCTGCGCTCCCAGAACTTTTTCCTCGAACTCCTTTAATTCGGGCGTAATATAGCGCTCCGCGTTCACCGTAGTTTGTTTGCGGATCCACTCCTGCGGCACTTTCCCGACCTGCCCTTTGGAAACTTCCAGATAGTATCCGAAAACCTTATTGTATCGGACTTTCAAATTATTAATGCCGGTGCGCTCAATCTCCTGTTGCTGCAGACCTTGAATAAATCGCTTCCCCTCGCCGCTAACAGCTTTCAGCTCATCCAGCTCGCGGTTGTATCCGTCCGCAATAATCCCGCCCTCGTTCATATTCAGGGGAGGATCGGAAACGATCGCGCGGCCGATTAGTCCGGTCAGATCTTCCAGCGGATCAATGTTATCCCTGATTTCTTTTATAAGATCCGCCGAAGTGTCGGCCAGTAGTCCACGAACAACAGCAGCCTGCCGTAAAGAGTTTTTAAGACCGGTAAGATCGCGCGCGCTGCCGCGTCCCATAGACAGGCGTGAAAGCAGCCGCTCCAGATCCATAACCGACTTAAGAGTTTCCCGCAGATTTTCCAAAAGCGCGCGCTTGCACGTCAGCTCCATAGCAGCATCCAGACGCTCATCAATTTTCCCTTTATTCAGCAGAGGATTGGTCAAAAAAGACCGCAGCAACCTGCCGCCCATGGACGTTTGAGTCCGGTCCAGAACCCATAAAAGAGACCCCTCTTTATTCCCCTCGCGCAGGGTTTCCAGAAGCTCAAGATTCTTCAGAGTCGCCTCATCCAACGGCATAAATTCATTGTCATCACGCCGGGTGGGATGCAAATGTTCCAGTGAATTTTTTTGCGTAGTGCGCAGATAGTCCATTAACAACGCGTCCGCGCCCTGCGCGCCCGCCGCTTCCACGTCGCCACCGGGTTCATGCTCAAAAAAGAAAACACCTGCAAGCGCGCCGCGGAGCCTGCACACAATTTCATTTTCCAAAAACCCCGACGGAACAACAATTTCCTTTGGCATTGTGCGCGTAGTCGCGGCGCGCAGATACTTCGCGCCATAGCGCTGCGCCCCGTAGAACTCACCCGTGGTCACATCCGCGTACGCAAATTCAAAACGCCCATCGCCTTCCGCCCCATCATGAGCCTCATCCAACACGGGGCACAGAGCCCCCACAAAATTATTCGCTTTTCCATCAAGAATCTTCTCATCAAAAGTCGTCCCCGGTGTCACAACACGAGTAACCTCGCGCTCCACAATCCCCCGCTCTTTCGGATCGGAAATCTGATCACAAATCGCCACCCTCTTCCCCATTTTAGTCAGCTTAGCAATATAACCATCCGCAGCATGATGAGGAACTCCGCACATGGGCACGCGCTTTTCATCTTTCCCGCGCCCCGTTAAAGTCAGCCCTAAAAGCCCGGAAACCTCTACCGCATCCTCAAAAAACATTTCATAAAAATCCCCGAGTCGAAAAAAAAGCAGAGCATCTCCATGCTTTTTTTTAATCTCCTTATACTGTCTCATCATTGGAGTCATGGCAGATTCAGTAAAGGATAAACATCAATCGCCGGCTCCTCATACGGATGCACAGCCCTCACTGCAGCCAAAACTTCCTCAAGTTTCTCCGTCGGACAAACCGTTTCAATCCTCTCCTCCGGCACCTCCTCAAGCTCGCCAACAGTGCCCACAAACGGATCGGCCCCCTCAAGCGGCCTGAACCTGCCTATTCCACCAACCGAAAAAGAGCAGGAATCATAATTGCCGATTTTCCCAGCTCCCGCCTTTGCAAGCGCGTCGCGCACCGCATCCGCATGCGAAGGCGGCACAAACACAAATATTCTTACAAATGAAAATTCCATAACTGGACACGCTAAAAATCGCAAAATAAAGCACGTGAATAATAGTTAAAAGATTCCTAAAAACAAAGTGGAATAATACTTAAAAAGTGTTGAAATAAAAAAGAAGACCTTAAGTATAGGGGATCTTACCCTAACTTATTTTCTCGTTTGAGGTGTGAAAATAAAATGGCCAACATCGGATTCTGCGGTTGGTGAGCCGGTAACATTATGATCAGAAAAATATTTTACTCTCCAATAACAGTACATATTTTTCGTTTTATCAAGTTTCTTCGTCAGAATATCCTTGTCTTTATTATCTTGAATGTAAGATAATTCTTCCCAGGAAACGGGGAATTCATGTCCATCAAATGAATTGATGCGATAATTATTATTATCGCATCCCAAATCGATAGTATAACCACCTGAACTGGATTGACCGAATCCTTTGTTTTTCCAGGAAAACACTTGATTGGATATTGCGTAATTCAAGAGTGCATTCTGCTCCGGGGATTCTAGCGTAA
>JAHJEW010000024.1 GCA_018825335.1 Patescibacteria group bacterium
AATGTCCAAAATAAAACGACAAAATCTCATAAAGGAAATAGAGGGACTTAGAGGTTCCAGGGTTATCACTTACATAACATCCAACCGCGAAAACATCGACTCGGAAATTGAAGAATCGGATATTATCAAATTCCGCGAGCATCTGGACGCTGTCTGCCCGAAATGCAAAAAAAAACTCGACCTGTTCATCTTCTCTTACGGCGGCGAACTTGAAGCCGCCTGCGAACTGGTAAATCTCCTCCACGAATATAAGGTGGATTTTTCCGTGCTGATCCCGTACCACGCTCGCAGCGCCGCCACCATGATCGCCTTTGGCGCCAAAGAGGTGGTCATGGGAAAAATGGGATCACTCGGCCCCATAGACCCGACCATTCGCATAAAGGGAGGCGAGCTCGGAGGCATGGAACTCTCCACTGCCGATATAGACAGTTTTGACGATTTTCTGCGCGATCAATTTCAATTATCAAAAACCGAAGAAAAAATAAAAGCTTTTGACCTTCTGGGAGCAAACGTGCCGCCGCTTCTCATTGGTAAAGCCTATAAAAACTACCAGGAAACCAAAAAAGATGCCGCAAAACTGTTACAAAGATACATTACCGATCCGGCCAAAGTTAAAGGAATCGTCACCTGTTTCATCAAAGACATTCGAACCCATAATCACAGCATATCCCGCAATGAAGCCAAAATGTCCGGCCTCAATGTTGTTCATCCGGATGCGCGACTGGAAAAAGCAATATGGAATCTATACAAACAATACGTGCGCGCCATGGAAATGGACATCCCGTACATAGACACGCCACCAAAAACCGGCACCCGCCGCGATGTTCCATTTACCTAC
Source organism: Patescibacteria group bacterium (assembly GCA_018825335.1). Taxonomy (GTDB): domain Bacteria; phylum Patescibacteriota; class Gracilibacteria; order UBA1369; family UBA1369; genus JAHJEW01. The sequence continues at coordinate 839 of JAHJEW010000024.1, forward strand.
ATTGAAAGCATGGAAATCACGAGCAAAAAAATCGGTCTGTTAAAATTCAATCAACTCGATTTTCCCAAAGGCAGCAAACTTGTGGAACATAAAGGTGGAACGGCGGTACGCACGCCCGATGGGAAAATAATCAATGTGATTCCGACCGGCCGTCTTCTGGGCGCAAACAACCTCATCTACGACAAAACCGAAGATACCTACTGGATTTACGAATAACCGGGGAGCGCTCAAAAAGTGGCAGATGCAAGGCGAAAACGAAATTTTGACCGCAGCGTACTGGATCGTACGCGAGGATAAAAATTTTGTTTTCAACGCGGCAGATGCCACTTTTTCAGCGCTCCCCTTATTTCTTGCGCACCAAATGAATATAGTATCCCAGCGCCACAATCAGGAACAGAATCACTCCAAATAAAAGCCAGGCCAAAAATCCCTGCTCTTTAATGAAAACCCCCAGATTCCCGATCAGCGGAAGACTTATGGAAGGCATAATTTCCTCCGTGACTCCGCGGAAAATCTCCTCCCCAAGCCCCGGCTCCCGAATGGTAAAATTCAACTTTACCGTATCGCTTTGCGCGTTGTCTTTCTTGCGAACGGCCGTAACCCAGACCTCATGATCACCGATCGCCATTTCACGCGGAGCCTGTACTTCGAACTCTCCGGTCACCGAATCGGCGATCAAGACCGAAGACGTAACAACACTGCGCCACACCGCAGTCACCTTATTCCCATACTCCGTTTCTCCGCTTAGAACAGGCCTTTTATCCCTTATTGTAATCTTCAGATTCTTTAAAAGCACTTCGTCGGAAATCTCCTCTCCGGCCAGTTTGCGCGGCACCGGCCCGGCAACATCCAGAGTCGAATCAATAATAATGTGCACCGGATCGGAGTCCACAATACGCTTTTTATCCGCCTGCAAAGATCTCGCCACCAGCATGTAACGCCCGTCACGAAGCGGATCCAGTGTCTGAAAAACAAAAACATTATTTTCATCAACCGTGGCCGAACCCAAAATCTTCTCATGACCATAATCGTTTCTAAGCACAATCCTTACCGGATAACCGTACGGCGCCACCCCCTTAATCATCGGCGTAATATCCGCCACCAGCTGGTTCTCCAGAAAATTTGTTATCATCACTCCCAGATTGGACAATTTACCCGGAGAAGCAGGATCAAGCGGATCACTATGATATTCCAAAATCTCCTCCGCGTCGGTAAACCCGTCGCCGTCGCTGTCTCTTAAATTCGGATTCGTTCCATATTGAAACTCAAGCTTGTCCGAAACTCCATCACCGTCCGTATCCTGAAAACCCGTCTGGACAGAAATCTTGTTTTCCTTTTCCCACGCGTCCGGTACACCGTTTTTATTTTCATCAACCGGATAAGACTTCGGATCAAGCGGATCAGTACCGGCTTTAATCTCGGTATAATCGGAGAAATCGTCCAGATCGGTATCGGATTTCAAAGGATCGGTCTTATAAATAATCACCTCATAATAGTCAGATAACTTATCCCCATCC
>JAHJEW010000122.1 GCA_018825335.1 Patescibacteria group bacterium
GCCTTTTATTCATGCTTGTACACAACAATGGAAACATTGTCTCTTGCCGATGGAACCATAATCGAATCTCCACCGTCATCAAATTCATCAAAATAAAAGTCGGTATAGTTTTTGTGCACAATATAACACTTCAGGCGTTCGATCACATCACGCGGGGAAGCGTTAACTACGGACAGTTCAATTTCATCCTCCGATAAATTGCACGCTCCATCCGAAAATAAGATCAGAATATCACCTTTCAGGAGAGGAACATCCTCTATAATATTAACCGGATCAGCCCCCTCTCCAATGAACAGAGTGGCCAGTGAACTACCAACAATATGCCTGCTATCCATCAAATCCTTATTTAAAAATGCCTCCCTTTTACTGAGCCTTCTGATTTTCATCTCAGCAAAAAACAAAGTATCCGGCTCACTTCTATTCACAATTCTGCCGTTACGCACAATAATCCACCCGCAATCACCGGTGTACGCCAGATCCACATTATCCCCTTTAAGTTTGGCCGCAACGAAAACCGTATCACTGCGCTGAAAATATGTAACCGCATAATTGAAGACGCGCAGCGCATTATGCGCATCAAAAATAGCCTGCTTGAGTGGCTTCGAACTGTGGGCAATCCATCGGGCCGCAAGAGAAGACGCTTTTTCACCGTGAAATCCGCCACCAAGCCCATCTGCAACAACAAGATTGCCAAGAGCATAGTTCACCGTGACGCTATCCTCATTCAATCGTTTATATTTTGGTTCAATCGCTTTCGGTTCCCTAAGTTCACGCGCCGTAAAAGCCGAAACCGGCCTTCCCCCATTAATTAAACCGTCAAAACTCGCATCCGAGCCTAAAACCGATTGGTCAAAACGTTTACTTCCCGATTCATCCACATTTGATTGTTCAGCAACCAATGAATTATCATGAAAAACAATGCTCGCACCGGGACCTTCGGAAAAATCACTCACCGTTACCGATCCGTCCCAATCCACACACAACGCCGTGTGCTGCTGTGAGACATCCAACCGATTACCACTCTGATCAACAAAATATTCATCAAAAATCTTTTCTCCCGGTTTAAAAACCAAAAAACTTTCACCTAAAGTTGGAATCGGTAGCATCACCTCATAAAAATTTGGAAACACAAAAGTATACGCCCTGTCACAGACGCACTCATCATTGTTGTCCGGACATTTATTGCCACACCTGTTTAAAATCAGAAGACCAAGATACCCCGACCCATCCGCCGTATAAAGAGCCATCAGCCGGTTCTCCATTTCCGCCATTTCTATTCGAAGCGGTTTCCGCGGATCCACCTCGACCCTTTCTTTTGACGGATACTTCGGAGGCGGCTGTTCATCCGGGGAAGGAATAATGGTCAAAATACTCATGTAAATTTAGATTATGTTTCCGGAAGGGAACAATTATATATTAGAACATAAAAAAAGCAAGCCGACTAGCTTTAAAGAATAGTTATGATAAAATGACCCCATGAGATTTGATCTGTTAACAATTTTTCCGGAAATTTTCAGCTCATATTTGAGTGAAAGCATCATTAAAAGAGCCATCGCAAATAAGAAAATAGTGATAAAGATCCACGACATCAGGAAATACAGTAAAGACAAACATCATAAAACGGACGATATCCCGTACGGGGGCGGGCCGGGCATGGTCATGACACCCCAACCGATTTATGACTGTATTAAGGCTGTCAAAAAGCACAACAAAGGCCCCGTAATATATTTAAGCCCGCGGGGAACCATACTGACCCAGACAAAAGCGCAAACGCTGCTTAAGAAAAACCGGAAAACCGGAATAATACTGCTTTGCGGACGCTACGAAGGAATAGATCAGCGCATAGTTGACCTTTGCGTGGATGAAGAGCTGTCCATCGGCAAATACATACTCACGGGAGGCGAATTACCCGCAATGGTTGTTTTGGATGTTCTGGCAAGATTGATTCCGGGAGTTTTGGGAGATAATGAGTCCGCAGCCGAAGAAAGCTTTAGCAGAGCACTAAAAGGCAAAAAAGAATACCCCCACTACACCAGACCGGAAAAATTCATGGGTCTTTCCGTCCCGCCGGTTCTTCGCAGCGGCCATCACGCCGAAATAAAAAAATGGCGAAACGAAAATCTAAAATAGCCGTGGGCTGACAATTTAACTGTCATAAAAGCCAAAATTTATGGTATAATGCTAGGATACCATTTTTGGCTTACATGCTTTCAAAAGAAGACATCAACAAAATGTTTCAGGAACACGGAACATCCAAAAAAGGATTAAGTGGAGCCGAAGTTGCTGCAAGAAAGAAAAAATTTGGCCACAACACCATCATTGCCAAGAAGAAAAACCCGCTTATTCTGGTCTTTTTTGAAGAGTTTAAGGATCTGATGGTCATCATCCTTATTGTTGCAGCTGCCCTGGCGCTCATCGCGGGCGAAGCAACAGATGGAACCGTAATTATGTTTGTGGTGATACTCAACGCTATCATCGGCTTCATTCAAAAGTACAAAGCCGAAAAAGCAATAGAAGCCCTCCGCAAACTTATAGCACCCCATGCGCGCGTGCTAAGAAACGGGAAAGAAGAACAAATAGACGCAAAAGACCTTGTTCCCGGAGACATCCTTATATTAGGTGAAGGCGACAGCGTAACCGCCGACGCAATACTTTTCGAGGCCAACGAACTGGAAGCGCAGGAATCCGCGCTAACAGGAGAATCCATGCCCGTACGCAAGCTTACCCATGACATTGAAGAAACCAAAGGTCTCGCCGCTGAAAAAGAAAATGTTGTATTCATGGGAACCAATATCACGCACGGCAGCGGAAAGGCGATTGTAATTGGAACGGGAATGAACACGGAAATGGGAAAAATCGCCACTTTAACCACAGAAACCAAGAAAGATAAAAGCCCTCTGGAGAAAGAACTTTTCAGAATCGGCGTCTTTGTGGGGAAACTTTCACTTATAATTTCCGGCATACTTCTTGCGGTCGGATACTTTATTCAGGGTAAAGCATTCGTGGACACACTGCTTTTCGCCACATCGGTTGCCGTGGCAGCGGTACCGGAAGGTCTGCCAGCCACCATAACAATAGCGCTGGCCATCGGCGTACAGCGCCTGGCCAAAAAAAACGCCATTGTAAAACAACTTTCCGCCTCCGAAACACTCGGCTCCACAACCGTTATTTGCAGCGATAAAACAGGCACTCTTACCAAAAATGAAATGACGGTCAAAGAAATATACTTTAACGATCACGAAGCTTCCGTACATGGAATCGGTTACAAACCAACGGGATATATTAACATTCAAAAAGCGGGAAAAGATCTTATAAGTATCGGAAAGGAAAACCGTCTGTATGAAGACTATGAAATCACAAAACAGGATCTTCTTTCGGTAAAAGAAACAAGCAAAGAACTATACACGGCCATCGAACACTTTATGACGGGCGCCGCGCTCTGCAACAACGCCAGCCTTATCCACGAAAAGAAAAAATGGCAGGTACTCGGCGATCCCACAGAGGGCGCCCTTTTGACCATGGTCACAAAATGCGGATTCGAAATAGAAAAATTAAAGCAGAATCAGGAAAAAGTATTTGAAATAACCTTCGACTCCACACGTAAACGCATGACCGTAATCACCAAAACCAAAGACGGTAAATACTACGCCTATACAAAAGGAGCTCCCGACAGCATTCTGGAAATATCGGACCGCTGCATGAAAAACGGCGAACCCGTAGCCTTTACACCCGATGAAAAAGAAAAATTTCACACGAAAAACGAAGAAATGGCTAACCGCGCCCTGCGCGTACTGGCCATAGCTTACCGCGAACTGTCCCCCGCGGAGATTGAACAGTTTAATAAAACCAATTCGTTCAGCA
>JAHJEW010000025.1 GCA_018825335.1 Patescibacteria group bacterium
TGTATCCCGCAAGCGCAACCACCCGCGTAGAGGTTGCCGAGGTGATTTATACTCTTCACCAGCTTGGAAAGATATAATTAAAACAGACTGACTTGATCTGTTAAAGCCGGCGGAACTTTTGTTTCCGCCGGTTTTATTCCCCCCACTTTGCGGACGGTCATGTTTGGTTTTGGGTTTGTGAGATCATCAGTCAATGTTTTCCAGTTCATTTCAAACAGCGCTTTTTGAGTTTCGCTGATTTCCGGATCTTCAATAAGTATTCCCGTTTGCGCCGCGAAAGATATCATCGCAACCTTGGTGCCGTAAATAATGGTTGTGCCTTTGAAGCTTTGTTCGCCTGAAGTCAGGCGCGTGGTGCGCTGGAATTCGTCGTCGTATTCGCGCATGAACCGGCCGCGTGAATCGTTTATGGCAATGAGGCGCTCGGGAAGTTCGTACTCCATGCGTTTTTTCTCGAAATCCATAATGAATGTTGGCCAGTGAGTTTCCAGTTCTTTAATGTTGGCGCAAACAAGTATCTCGCCGTCGGTTGCCAGCGCGTCTTTGAAAATGGTTTTTATGGCTTCAATGCTTTCGTAGCTCATGACTTTCGGTTTATTTTCGGCTTCGCCGTTCATCTGTTTTAAAACCGGAAGCGCCGTTTCCATATCTTCCACTTTTTTCTTAAAATCATTTACCACAAGCTCCGGATCTGTTGCAGTATAGTATTTGACTTTTGCTTTCGTAAAAGATGATACCAGTCCGCGTTTGGCCAGTTTTTCAATTATGTCGTATGTGGTTACGCGGTTAAGTTTTGCTTTTACGGCGATTTTTGAAACGGGATTGGATCCGATTTCAAGGGCTGCCAGATAAATCTGGGCCTCTTTTTTTGTGAGTCCGATGTTTTCGATTATGTTTTGGAGCATTGCGGATAAGGGTTAGAGGTGCGGAATATTTGGGCCGTTTCAGGCGCAGAGCCGGCAAATGAAAGTTTCCAGGGCGAGTCGCAGTTCGGTCGCGTCGTTCACGGTTATTTTGATTTTACTGTTTTTTGTGCCGATGTCGATCTTAAGAAGTTTGTCATAAATCTCTTTTAGTTTTTCCGGAGAGAAATTTCCGGCTTGTTTTAGCCCGCTACTTACTACGAAGGGGTGGAGTTTGATTTTCTTTATTATCGCGGGTGTGCCAAGTCCTTTTTGCGCGCAGCTTTGGATTTGGATGAGGATGCGGAACTGGCGGACTATCATGAACATTATGGGGATGAGGTTTTCGCCGCTTTCAATAAGGGTTTTTAAGGTTTTTAGCGCGTCCCTGCGGTTTTTTTGCGCAAGCTGATCGGTCAGGCGGAAGATGCTGGTTTGCAGGTTGGGACTTATCAGGTTTTCTATTTCTTTGTCGGTGGGGGACGCGGCCGGGTTATTGGTGGAGTTGTCAGTCGCGCTGTTTGCCGCCGCGCAAAAGAGCGCGATTTTTTCGATTTCCTGTTTCATCTGCCAAAGATTCGGGCCGACGGTATCGGCAAGGATGTTTATCTGGCTGCGGCTGATGGGGGCGTTTAGTCTGGCGATTTCGGCGGTAATCCAGTCAGCAAGCTGCGGTTTGTCCATTAAAGGAAAATCCTTTATCTCTCCCGTTTTTTTTATATTTTTGAAAAGAGCTGTTCTGGCGTCCGCCTTTTGTGTTTCCGCAAAAACGACGATGCAGTTTTCGTCTATGTGATCCAGTTTTTCGGAAACTTTTTTGAGTTCCTCCGCTTCTGCGTCTTTGAAGAAATTGCGGATTACGATGAGCTTTTTGTCGCTTAAAAAAGGGAGCGTGGACACGGCTTCGGCAAATTTTTCCGCGGTAAGGTCGGCTCCTTCAAAAGTTTCCACGTTCATGTCACCGTATTTTTGGCGGAACTGGCTCTGCCAGTGAAGGGCTTTCTGGATAGCCGTGTAGCTGTCTTCGCCGTGGAACAGGTAAAGAGGTTTCATGCACGGAGAGTAGCATGCGTCGGTGAAATTTTCATCTTGATTTTTTGGGGATAGAGGATTGGAGATGGAGATTGGGGGCGGTTTGATGTTTTATGTAAGCGGAGTTCATGTGTGCTATTTTGCAGGTTTGATTATTGGTTTTGATAAGCTAAAA
>JAHJEW010000123.1 GCA_018825335.1 Patescibacteria group bacterium
CATAACAGCGCCCATGCGGTTCGGGCTTTCTTTTCGGCCGGCTTCGCTCGGCCCGAAAGCCCTCTCCCAAGTTTGCCACTGGTCTGCCTTCGGCATATTATACCAGTTGCAAACTTCGCATTGGGCGCGAACGTTGTACGCCATGCGTCCTTCAGCCGCACAGCGCATAACTAGCTATATCCCCGTCAACATAATTTCTATAAACTTTAGTTGATAAAGGGCGTACCGCGCTCGTATATGCCGGAACGGTAAAGATTACCCACTGGTTCACCATGCACCTAACCCATCCCACTAAAAAATACGAACAAAGCTGGGAGTCGCTCCTCCACGAATTTGACGAAAACGAGGAGTGGAGCGGCTTTTGGAATGTCCCTCAAAGGCCGACCGATCTGGACGAATATATAAAAGTAACAAAAGATTATTCAAGAGGTGCTAATCACCTGCGACGACTCAAACCCGGCATCACAAAAAATCATTGAGCGAAACAAAGGGGAGCTGCAGGACATAATAGAAGTGGATGGGGCGAAGAAAAGAAGGTATATAATAAACCTATAATCGATTACCAACAAACAATGCCCGACCTAAAACAACTGGAACAGGAAATAAGCAAAATAAAAGAAAGAAACGCCAAAGTTGAAGCAGACAAAGCATGGGAAACGAGCCTCTCCAGAAAAGCACTAATAGCAATTCTAACCTACTTCGTAATTGTCCTGTTTTTCTATTTTGCCGCACTACCAAAACCCTTTATCAACGCGATCGTCCCAACATTGGGCTTCGTACTATCAACTCTATCCGTCCCTGTATTCAAAAAGGTTTGGATAAAATATTGGTATAAAAAATAACGTCACCAACATGACAAACTATATAATCGTTACAGGAACATCTCGCGGGCTTGGTGAAGCGATAGTGATGAATTTACTTCAAAAAGGTAACCATCTTTTTTGCATATCAAGAACTAAAAATGAAAAGTTGGTACAAGCGGCAAAAGAGAAAAACATACCATTGGAATATTTTGAACACGATTTAAGCGATCCTAAAAAAACGGAAGAGTTATTTGAAAAAATTTTCAAAAGCATTGATTTTGAAAACGCGAGTGCAATCAGCCTATTCAACAATGCAGGCGTGCTGCAGCCAATAAGCCCGATAGACAAATATAAAACAGCCGATGTTACAACTAACATCCATGTAAATTTAATAGCTCCCATTCTCTCAACATCAATTTTCATCAAACACACCAAAGACTTGGACATTGAGAAACGAATCATAAATATTTCTTCCGGAGCGGCAAAAAACGCATACTATGGATGGAGTGCGTACTGTGCTTCAAAAGCGGGAGTGAATATTTTTTCAAGAAGTGTTGCTCTGGAACAGGCGCAACGGAAATACCCTGTTACCATTTTCTCATTTGCCCCGGGGGTTATTGATACTGAAATGCAAAGAGAGATCAGAAAAAGCAATAAAGACGATTTCGTTGATCTGCAGAGATTCATAGAATTTAAAGAGAACGGCGTTCTAATGTCACCCGACTTTGTCGCCAAAAAAGTGATCACTCTATTAACTTCCGATCAGTATAATAACGGCGAATTCATAGATATCGACAATATGGAGTAGCTGATGGCTTATAACCCAAACCATCCCCAAGCCCCTCACCCATCCCGGCAAAAATCTAATTCAACAACATGTCCCTATCCAAAAAAGAAGAAAAAATACTAAAGTCAATTGTCGTTGCTTCCGAGAATGACCCCAACAAGCCTGAATTCCCGGCAGATGATCCTAAATATCCCGCCACACCAACATACAAAATTAAGGTGCCCGGATTCACCGATGTTTGGTTAAAAGACGAAAGTCATAATCCTACGGGAACTCATAAAGACCGCATGGCTTGGGAAATTATTGTTACCTACAGAGACTTCCTACTTGCCAAAAAAAGAGGACAAATAAAAGGAAAAATCCCAGCCATGTCAATAATTTCATCTGGCTCGGCTGCCGTTGCTATCCAAACTCAATTAAAAAGATATGACCTCCCGAATTTGAAAGTTTTTGCTGATGAGAACATCGATTCAAAAGTTCTCAAAGCCATGGAAAGAATCGGTTGCGAGATATACAAAACCGATCTAAGAAAAAAAGCTTTTCATTGGAAAGAAATTCTAGAGTTAACCAACAACCCGGATGGATTGGACATCACATCAAGCGAAGCCCTTGATCCAACTACGAGATTTTACGATTGGTTGAGCTATGAAATAATCAATTCCTCACCAGACTATTGTTTTATTCCTTTTGGAACAGGAAACCTATTTGAAAATATTTTGAACATCAACAAAAAAGAAGTCTCAACTAAGTACCATGATCCAAGATTTAAAGGAAAGCTGGAAGTGCTAAGAAGATGCAATTTCCTCGGAGCCACAACAAACAATCCAAAATCCAAAGCAGATAAATTGTATTCTCCTCATCTACCGTTTGTTCATTTTGACGAACAATGGATCAGATTATACCGTCAAGCAGGATATTGTGGCTCAGAATCCAATGTCATCCTAATAAAAGAACAATTCCTGGATAAAGCCATGAAGCTTGCTGAATCTCAAGGAATAAACTGTGAACCTTCCGGAATTGCCGGATTAGCCCTCCTTCTTCAGATGAAAAACAAAATCCCGAAAGATAAAAAAATTCTAATAGTCAGTACCGGTAAATCTAAATGTCCGTAGAGCTTTAACCCCTGACCCAATCTTCCCATGCCAACCCTTGAATTCCTCCGCCAATTTCGCCTCGCGCAGTACGCCATTTTTGACCTGACAGTAGCATTTCTGGGGATTTACCTGCTCTCTCCGCTATTATCCAAACTATTCCTGAAATTCGGCATCAGCATACCAAAAACAAACTGGCTCTTCCTGACCGTGCCGATCGGCATTTTGGCGCACCTACTCGTCGGAACAATCACCCCCATGACCGCCAACTTCCTGGACCCAAGTGGGCACTACATTCTGAAAATAATAATTCTAATTTCATTATTCTTTGGGATAAAGGGGATTAAAATCGTTAAGAAGAAAAAAGGCAATTAGTAGCAATCGCCCCCCGTAATTTGACTAAATATTCCTTTAGTCATACGATAAAAACGCATCATCAACAAAGCAAATATGGAAACAGGCGATAAATATCAGGAGGGACCACTATCCGATCAGCTCTCAAATCCGGAGCTTACAGATCTAAGATTGATACAATTATTGGCAATCTCCGATGAAGCAATGGAAAAATTTCTGAAAGGTGATCGTTTTGGCACGATATTCGCCTTAATCAGGGCGGGGATAACACTTGCCGAATATCAGGAATTTATAAGAATCAATCCAAATAATTGGTATGACCGGTTTGCTCTTTACATATTAAGCCAGTCGGTATTGTCCACGGGACGCAGTATCTTGCTTCGAACGGATGCGGAAGCTGTCCTGAAAAGAGAAGAAATAAATCGCAAAATAATGGCAAATTTGGAAATAAAAGATACGGATTAATATGCGCCACCCTCCGTTGCGCCGCACCCCATAACGCAAAACCACCATGAACATGAATATGCAACAAGAACAAACAATGCCGTTTTCGAGGGACTACTCCTTCACATCCAAAGTGTTTTTCTATTTCGGACTGGCGATTCTGGCCTCGGTTGCCGGCACATTCACCGGTTTCACGTATCTGGCCCCGTTTTTTCTGGCCAATCCAACATTTATGTGGATACTTTTCGCGGTTGAACTGGGTCTGATTTTCACCGCCCGACTCTGGAGCGCAAAACGGCCGCTAAACTACGTATTATTCATGACTTTCGCGTTCGTGACCGGCCTCACAATTGTGCCGCTTCTGGCCCTGTTCATGGTCCAGTACGGCGCCGGCATCATAATAAAAGCCCTTCTGGCCACAACATTCATGTTCGCGGGCACAGCCACTTTCGGCTGGGTCACCAAAAGAAATCTTTCCGGCCTTGGCGGCTTTTTATGGATTTCCCTTATCGGGATGATAATCGTCTCAATAATCGGCATATTTGTGCCGTGGAGCAGCACTTTCGAAATGCTTTTTTCCGGATTCGGAGTGATACTTTTCAGCGCATATATAATGTACGACATCCAGAGAGTAAAACAGTTCCCCACAATGCACCCGATGGAGGTCGCTCTGGCCCTTTATCTGGATATATTCAACCTGTTCATCTTTATCCTCCGACTGATGGGGGCATCCAGGGACTAACATGAAAAAAGACATAAAAAAATCGTTCATAATTCAAATCGGCGGTCTCTGGTCGGGACCGGGTGGCAAAGTGGAAAGCCAACATTTTGAGGCGGATCTTGAATTTGATCCGCAGGAAATAGAAGTAGCATCCGCAGTAAAAGGAGAAATGCTTTTGGCCAAAGTGAAGCACGAAATCCGGGCGGCCCTGACAAATGTTGAAGTTACAATCAAGCGAGGATGCGTTAGATGTCTAAAATCCTTTAAACAAAAGGTTAAAATTCCTGTGGCGGAAAGATCTTTTCTCGATCGCGCCCCGAAGGACAAAACCGATCTGGACGACATTTTCCTTATAAACCTGAAAGACCTTTCAATTGACCTTTATGATATGATAAGACAAGAAATCATCTTGCATTTTCCGCTTATTTCAGTATGCTCTAAAAGCTGCAAAGGGCTATGCCCTCACTGCGGCGCCGATCGAAACCGGAAAACCTGCAAGTGCAAAGAAGTGGATGAAGGCGCACAGAAACCATTCAAAAACCTCAAAAAACTAATCAAGTAAAGCCATGGCAAAACATGCAGTTCCCAAATATAAAACCCCCAAGTCCAAGACAAGGACAAGATATTCCAGCTACAAATGCAGACAGGTAAAGAAACTTCGCGGAATAGTTGAGGGCGCCGGACACACATTCAAAAAAGCCGAATCAATCGTCGACGAATCCAAAAAGAAGAAGGAAATAGAAAAAATTACCAGGGTGAAGGCTTAGATTTTTTCAGCCGCCCTTTTGACATATTATGGCTTCTTACAGACACCTAGCGCGGATAGCAGTCATGCAAACCATCTTTGCATACGAATTCCGTGGAGATGTTGATTTGGATTTTACCCTCGATTATTGCACCGCGGAATTTTCCGACAAATTGAAAGATGTCAGCTTTGCCAAAGAACTTGTCAAAGGCATTTTTGAGCATAAGGATGCCATTTATAAGATCATGCAGGAGCACGCTCCCGAATGGCCGATCGAAAGAATCGCGCCGATTGACCGTGCCATTTTGGAAATAGGAATTTATGAGATAAAATACTCGGGAGACGTCCCGCCGATTGTGGCCATCAACGAAGCGGTGGAAATAGCAAAAACATACGGTGATATGAATTCGGCCAAGTTCATTAACGGTGTGCTTAGCGCGGTAATGCACAGGCACAAGCCGGGCGAAGAACGTAAAAAAACTTAAACATGGCAATAAATCGTTACGAAGAACTGGAAAAAAAAATCGGCTTCGAATTCAAAAATCCGCAGCTTTTGGACCTGGCTTTTGTCCATAAATCATACGTCAACGAGCATCGCGACAGAAAAAATGAGCATAACGAACGCCTGGAATTTTTGGGCGATGCCGTCTTGGAACTTGTTGTAACCGAATACCTGTATAAAAACTTTCCCACAAGGGGAGAGGGTGTGCTGACTAACTGGCGATCCGCTCTGGTAAAGGGTAAACACCTTGCGGAAATCGCGGAGAAACTGGATCTGGGCCTTTATCTTTATTTAAGCCGAGGAGAGGAAAGATCCGGCGGAAGAAAGAAAAACTATATACTTGCCAACACTCTGGAATCGCTGATAGGAGCCATTTATCTGGATCAGGGGTACAAAGTTTCGCATAAATTCATAGACGATATGATCCTTGCGCAGCTTAGTTCGATTCTTGAACAAGGGCTGCACATAGACGCAAAGTCAAGATTCCAGGAAATAGCGCAGGATCTGCTGGGATTCACCCCGGCCTATGAACTCATAGAAGAACAGGGACCGGACCACGATAAACAGTTTGTAATGGGCGCCTACATTGACGGCGAACTAATCGGCCGGGGCTCCGGTTCAAGCAAACAAAATGCGGAACAGGCGGCCGCGCAGGACGCGCTGAAAGCCAAGAAATGGGAAAACGTGGTGGTTCACGACCCGTCTCACGATCCGACGTCGAACGTGTGAGCGAAAGAATAAACGGTTTTCCCCGACTTAACTTCCAGTAAAGCGGTGTATCTGCCCGCATTAAGATTTCCCATGGAGAAAGAAACTTTTCCGATTGTCTCTTCGGACGCGCCGTCGGCCTTAAAGGTCTTAAAAAAGCCGGAATCTCCGTGTTTAATAAGCAGCATCGATCCGACCGCGTCGTAAACAGGAACAATCGGAAGTGGCCGGCCGTTTTTCTTTATCTCATAAAGAAAACCACGATAAGTGTTAAAATCTTTCATTTCCATTCTGGCGGTGGCGCTATCAAAGAAAGCCGTTAAATTTGCCGTCGGATCGGCCTGCGAAAGATCACCTGGAGACTCATCCCGGACAACCAGTTTAGACCTGTAAATGGCCGGATCGCCCTTAACGGGATTAATAGCGAAATAGGCATAAAAAGTACCGCTCCGCGGCATGTCCGCGCGGGCATTCCAGACACCGCCCGAATAAGTGGGGATAATATGATCAAAAAGCTTCAAATCCGCATGAACAAGATAAAAATGTACCTTCGCCCCGTTTATCGTACCAAGATAATCGGGAGTCAGCTCCGCTCCCGCATCATCAAAAATATTGAATTTAAGAGGTTGCACCGCCAGCTTTTGAAAATGATCAATCTTGAACTTAATGTGCCCGCCCGCGTCCGGCGCGTCCATGGATTCGCCGATAGTAGCGGGGGCGGTGATCCCCGCGGCGGCCGCATCTTCCGGATTAATAATCGTAACCCTGGCCACCTGTGTGCCTCCACGCACTTCAATCTTTTGTGGTGGAAGAGGGGTGGGGCCACCCTTAAAAGGCCAGCAGACAATCACCGTGATAAGCGAAAAAACCATTACAACCAGAATCCCCGCAATAACAATAGGCTTTTGAATTGTCTCCATTTTTTTCTTCGCCATTGCCTGCCATTTTAAAACGAACGCCGATTTTTCGCAAATGCAAAAGCGGAAATGTGCGGCACGATTGCGTTTAATTAATTTCAGAAAAAATTAAGAAACAGTTTAGAAATATTTAAAGTAAATATTGTAAGTTGATTCGGCTTCATATAGTTTTGAAGCTGTCCCTTCAAAAAAAAGGACTCTAATTCATAAGGTAACAACCATGAAACACAAAGCACTCGCAGTAGTAATGGCCCTTGCGGTCATAATCGCCTTCGGCGGATGTTGGAACGATCCCACGGAAGGAATCGACGAAACCGCCCAGGGCGGCAACCAGGCGGCGGAAACGCAGCCGACAGACCAACCGCAGGATGCTAAGCAGCCCGCGGACGTAGCCAAGATCGTGTTCGATATCCCTGAGGGGTGGGAGCGCGGTGAAGAAGGAACGTCTATGGCCAGGCCAATCATTACCCTGGCGGACATTCCGGCGGAAGTTGAGGACAAGCAGGCCGAGTTGGAGAGGTGGAAGGAAATCGTTCCGTATGCGGTCGGCGTGAGACAATACGATCTCGGCGACAAAGCGAACTTCCAGAAGACGGTCGATTACGTGGTGAACTCAATTGGCGGAAAAGACAAGATCAACCAACCGCCGGATGAGGCTGGTACGTATACAACCATGAAGGAAGTAGAGATCGCTGGCTATAAAGCCGTAATAGTGGAAACTATCTCGGACAACTTCATGGACGCTGGAACGGATATCGTCTTCATGAAAGATGGTTACGTAGGTTGGGTCGGTACGTTCAGCAGGTATGATGAGCAAAAGACAACCATCGAAAACATCATCAAGACAATCCACCGGGAGTAATCCCTCACATCGACAACAAGAGACCAACAACTAGAAAGGAACAGTACAATGCTAAAAGGCCAATGGGCGCGCCTTGAATCACTGATCCTTTTCGGTGTGCTTTGCACGCTGACGAGGACGACACGCGCGGAAGAAAAAGAGATCGAAAGCGGAAGCTGTATGGATCTGACGATTCAACAGATTCCGGTGGTAGATCTTTCGGACGGCATCGGAATGCCCGAAGCCACCATGCGAATCACCCAGAAGTACAACACCTCTTACGCAGAGAAAGCCAATATCGGAGGAAAGTGGCTTTGGGGGCACGATGGCCTGGACCTCCACGAGTGGGGCGCCCCGAGCGGAAAGAACGACGTCATGGTAGTCATGAAAGGCGTCGTTGTAGTATCAGATGTCCGTAAAGGATGGGGTGAAAGTGAAATCGTGGCGACACGCCTGAACAAGTTCTCGGAGGAGATCATCACGCATCACTACCATCATCTTCACTACGATACAGAAAACGAAAAAACGACCAGGCGCTTCGGCCCATGCGAATACGTTTCCATGGGGGAGACGCTTGCAAAGGAGGGGGGAACGGACAAATACGCCACCCACCTGCACTTCGGCATCCGTCGCTGGGCCAACCTGGCCCAGCTCGCAAACGCGCTGAAAACCGGCGGATCGGCCATCTACGGCGTCGGCTACACCTACGGCAAAGACAGCCTGCTCGCCAAAAACCTGGACCCGCAGGGGTTTCTGTTCGACACTTTCAGGGACCTTCCGGACATCGACCCCAAGCAGGTCGCCTACGGCTGGGCCAGGGACTACGCTTTGGACATGCGGGAAGCCGGAATTGAACTTGGCATGTTCAACGGCGACTTCGGCGCCGGAGAGCCGGTCAAGCGCAGGGAAGCGGCACGCTGGCTCAAGATCGCGGCCAGACTGCAAAACGTGATTCCGAACCAGGCTACGTTCACGGTAGACATGCCGAAGACCGACAACGATTCCGTCTACGTGGAAGCTCTAACCATGTACCCGCTCGCGCAGCCCGTCATCAACCCGCAAGGCGGATGCAGCAGCAACAAGGAGCAATTCTGCCCGGACAAGACCATCAAACGCGCGGAAGCGATCAAAATGGTCATACTGGCATTCTCCGGCGGCAACTTCCTGAACTTCTACCAGAAGTACATCTGGACGGCGCCGTTCAAACAGGCCATTTCGGTATTGGCCGGCTTTCAGGATGTCGATCCGCAGAGCTGGTACGCCCCATATGTCTACTACGGCCTCATGCTCGGTATTGTCGATAAAAAGTCAACTTTCAAACCCGGCGAAGAAATCGTCAGGGCGGAAATGGCCAAGTGGGTCGTCTGGGGGCATCAGCTCAAGGAAAAACTGGCAAAAGACAAATGCGACCTTCTGGACTGCGGATACAACAGCTACTGCGATCCAGACACAAAGTCCTGCAAGATGATCGCGGAATGTGTTCCTTCCGAAACGCAGCAATGCGAAGTCGGAGGAGGATACGATCCGTGCATCGGTGGAGTGGTTTGCACTCCCGGAGATGCCAAACAGCAAAGCTGCAGCGGCAACGGCACGCAGGAAAGTGTCTGCCAGGAAAACTGCCAGTGGGGCAACTGGGGTGTGTGCGTGCAGAAGCCGGAATGTAGCGAAGGACAGGTAAAGACGTGTGGATTTTGCGGAAAGTCCTCATGTGTGAGCGGGAAATACGGTGCCTGTCTTGGCCAGGGAAAGTGCAGCCCGGGAGAAGTGGTAAAGGTGTCATGCAACGGATCCGGCACCCAGCAAATGGTTTGTTCAACAAGCTGCAGCTGGGGCGAGTGGAGCATCTGCTCAGTGAGCAAGGTGTGCGCGCCAAGTCAGCAGGAGCAGAAGCCCTGCAACAATGGCCAGGGAACGCAGCAACGAAGCTGCGACCAGTATGGCCAGTGGGGTCAGTGGAGCACGTGCGTGCTGAACCAGGTGTGCACGCCGAACAAGCAGGATCAGAAATCCTGCAATAACGGGCTCGGAACGCAGCAACGAAGCTGCGACCAGTATGGCCAGTGGGGTCAGTGGAGCACGTGCGTGCTGAACCAGGTGTGCACGCCGAACAAGCAGGATCAGAAATCCTGCAATAACGGGCTCGG
>JAHJEW010000124.1 GCA_018825335.1 Patescibacteria group bacterium
ATTCCCTGATCCTCAAGCTGTTTCATGTGATCGGGATTGTCTCGTACTGCCAGAATTCCGCCATGAATTTTTGGATGAAGCGTCTTCACGCGTCCGTCTAAAATTTCCGGCGATCCGGTGTAGTCCGCAACCTCCGTCATCGCCACCCCCGCATCCCTTAAAGCTTTTGCGGTGCCGCCGGTGGAAAGAATCTCCACCCCAAGTGCAGCCAAAGCCTTTCCAAGTTCTGCAAGGCCTGTTTTATCCGACACGCTGATTAACGCACGTTTTATCATGACTATTTTTTTATTGGATCAGTGCCGCCCCGGCTGCAGGGATTACAGCGCAGGGTGCGCCAAATTGCCAGCGGAAGGCCTTTGAAAATACCGTGCCGCTCAATCGTTTTATAGGCATACTCTGAGCAGGTCGGATGAAATTTACAGTATCCATGTGGAAAATAAATCTTTGGTAAGCCATGATCGGGGGAGAACACCTTTTGATACAAACGTATCAGCCAGAGCAGAGGTTTGCGGGGTATCTTTATCAGTTTATCAAACATGCAAAAATTTAAGCCCGATTAAGTCTATGAAAAAACCCTTTCAAAGTAAAGGGAAACCGAGCAACCAAAAATCGAATTACGACAAACCGAATTTCGATTACGATAATCGAGCATCGATGCAACGACTCTCGGCCTAATAATAATTGGAAGGTACCTGCTTAACGCCGTTTTTAATCACCTCAAAATGCAGATGGATTCCCGTTCTTCCATATACGCGACCGGTTCTGCCCATTCTGCCGATAACCTGTCCCTGATCAACGACGTCACCTTCGTTTACAGTCAAATAGTCCAGATGCGCATACAGCGTTTGCAGCCCGTTGCCATGATCGATAATAACGTGATTTCCATATCCGCCGCCCCATGTACCGGAAGAAGCCTTAACAACTTTACCGGAAGCGGCAGCCCAAATAGGAGGTTTGGACACATCGGCTATATCGATTGCATAGTGACCGGGATGAAAGCCCTGTGAAATTGAACCGCGTGTCGGGAAAATAAAAGGTCTGTCGCCGGCTGGGATAGTGTTTGAATCCGCCATGGGTATCGCCGTTCCAACCGCAACCGCTCTGGAAGATGTGGAGGCGCGCGCGGGTGTTATACGTGTTGGATCCACTAGCGGCTTGGCGCCCGGAACATAAATCTTGTCGCCGACTGCCACCGTATCTGCCAGCAGGCCGTTCTGTTTTTTAATAGCATCCGCTTCCACACTATATTTCTTGGCGATTTTCTCGATAGTATCACCTTTGGAAACTTCGTAGCTGATGCCGTCAACCGGGGGAATAATAAGCTTTTGTCCGGTACGGATACTGTTTGCATTTGCCATACCGTTAGCCCAAAGAACCGTGTCGGTTTTTAATCCATAGCTGTTGGCAATCATGGAAAGCGACTCGCCGGATTCAACCGTGTGCAAAAAACTGTCACTCATACCGCTGCGGTCGCCCTGATTAGTCTGGGGATTAAGCTTTGTAAGATAGCCGTCATCATCGGACAGAATGCCGGTCTCGAAAAGACTTGTATCGGTATAATATTCGGCATACTCGTCCGCATAGGCACTATCTGTCATCTGCATCGGTGAAATCGAACCAATAACAAATAAAAGCGCCACTGTTGCCGTATAGCGCTTGAAGAGCTTGTTTGAAGCACTATGGGCGCTGTCAAAAGATTCCGGTTTGTTTACATGAAAATAGGGAGTCAGCAAACGCCCTGCCTTCCTGGCTTTGGCGGCTAAATCACCATTGGCCGTTCCACCAAAAATGGAACCAAGCCGTGAAAGAGAAAAAACGGACGCCTGTGCAAACACCCTTCTATGTCGGGATTTTCGCGCAGACTTGTTTACATCCAGTTGTGAGATCGGCGTACTTATATGAGTTTATAATAAAATATGCCTTTCTTCCTGCAATGCTACACCCGCCTGCGAAAACGTCTCAAGTACTTACCATTGACGGATTGGAGGAAGTACTGCGGCATATTACATAGTAATGCGACCAAAGTCAAGTGTAAAAAGGGGCTACAGGAAGCCATTTGATGCTTGACGATAAAGTATTACACAACAGGAAACAATAGAGCGCAAGGGGGTATTGACGCAAATTAGGGAATATGGGGTGGATATGCCGTGCCCGGGCACGGCAATCCGCAACAATCGTTGGTGGGCGTCAAGTCGTCGGAATTGGAAGTGGAGCATGGTGCCGGACTGACTTTGTCCATCCGCGGATGTCAAAATGTGGCTATAGAAAGCCATTAATCATATACCATTCCGCAACAATAAGCCGGTCGACGCAAGGCCGATTTAAGGCTTAGATAAGCCGAAAATCGCATATTATTTCGCTATAATTATCCCCGGATTTCAACTTCAAAAGCTCGCATTATGGCTTGTGTTTGCTAAAATACAACCACCACGCACGAAGCGTAGCGAAGTGCGCATTGGAAAAAATATTTCCTAACAAAACTTTAATGACCAATTTATTTGTGACCGCCGCGCCAGCCAACGCCGCACACCAAACCCTCACCGACGCGCAGCTGTACGGGCTTTGCAAACAATATGGGCAACAAGCCCTGGAAGCCCGCCGCAAGTTCATCGGCCTTCTGCCCGAAGTGTACAGACGACGGTTGTACGCCAAAAAAGGCTTCTCATCAATTAACGAATTCGCTGCCAAGCTGTGCGGCGTGAGTGAGGAACAGGTTCGTCTGGCGCTTCGGCTTGAGCAGAAATTTGAAGACAAGCCTGTTTTAAAAATGGCTCTCACAAGCGGTGCGATTAGCGTGAATAAACTGGCGCGTGTGGCGTCGATTGCAACAAGCGAGAATCAGGAGTACATTGCAGAAATGGCTAAAGTGCTGCCAAAAAGCGCCCTGGAAACGTTGGTGAGGGATGTGAAGGAGGACACTCGCACTTCGCTTCGCTGCATGCGTGCCGTGCCCGGGCACGGCAATCCGCAACAGTCGTCAATGGGTGTCAAGTCGGTGGAATGGGAGGCGGAGAAGAGCGTGAATGCTTTGCGGCTGGATGAAGATGTACGGGAAGAATTGTCCGAGTTACAGGGAAAAGGGATAGACATTTCTTCTTTAATAAGGGAAATGCTTGATAGGCGCAGGGAAGAATTGGCTCAAGAAAAACAAAAATTGGCGGAGAAGGAGAATCGAAGGGCGGAAATGCGGGAAATGGCTACGTCACGCGAGTGGAGGAGCAAGCCATCCCGCTACATCTCCGCAAAAATCCGCCGCCAACTTCGCAAAGAACACGGCAACAAATGCACAATCGCAACCTGCCAAAAACCGGCGACCATCATCCATCACACACAAAGGTTTGCGCTAAGCCAAAATCATGATCCAAACTTTCTGGCGCCGCTGTGCAGGGAGCACCACGCAATAGCTCACACAATCGACCAAAAGTATCGGCAGGAATGGCAATTGTAAGGGCGGAATGCTTCTACGCCATTGATAGGGAGATTATCAGACAAGGCGATTTTAAATGTCGTAGTTAAGGGTCGTAAAGGAGATCATCCCGGACTCCACCATGAAAGCACTCACAAACCGCTTGCCACCAAATCGCCTTTCTGATAATCTCCCCATGCCTTCTTTCCTGTCCCTCTGTGGCGTAGCGCCTTACATTGGGACTTAATTATCCATTAACCCATAGGAAGAATGAACAAATACGAACTTATGGTTCTCATTAGCCCCGATATTGGGGGAGACGCCATACAAAGCCGGCTCGAAGAGATCCGCAAACTTATCACCTCGCAGAAGGGCGAGATTTTTTTTGAGGATATTTGGGGCCTCCGGGATCTTGCCTATAACATCAAAAAGCATGATCGCGGCTATTATGCCGTTTTTGACTTTAATCTTGATGGCGATCTGGACGAGGTGGATACCACCTGCCGCCTGGAAAACGAGATTTTGCGACACATGCTCGTTAGACTTCCTTGCGCCTATGAAGCCAAAAGTCTGGCATCAATGGAAGAAGAGGAGGAGAAACCTCTCATGGAGGAACTAAAAGATGCCCCTGAGCGAAAATCGACAAAAAAGCCGGTAAAGAAAGTGGCTCCGGCGCCTGCGGAAGAAGAAGCCGGGGAAATAGATGAACCGAAAGCCGAAAAGGCCAAAGAAGAAAAAGAAGAAAAAGAAGAAAAAGCTGTAAAAGCTGTAAAAGCGGATGAACCAAAGCAGCCGTCTTTGGAAGATGTCGATGCGAAACTGAAAAGCATTATCGACAACCCCGATCTGAACTTCTAACCACTAATTACACTTAATTAACATTCCGGATATGAGAAGCATCAACAAAGCAATACTGATCGGCAATCTGACCCGCGATGCCGAACTGAAAGAAACAACCGGCGGTCAGCCGATAGCCACATTCGGCATAGCCACAAACCGCGCCTGGGTCACACGCGAGGGCGAAAAAAATAATTCATCGGAGTTTCACGAGGTCGTTGCCTGGGGTAAACTGGCCGAAATCTGCAGCCAATACCTGAAAAAAGGAAAGCTGGTTTACATTGAAGGCTACCTGAAAACACGCAGTTGGGACACTCCCGAAGGCGTAAAAAAATTCCGCACAGAAGTCGTTGCAAACGACATGATTATGCTTGAAAAGCGCGGCGACAAAGGAGAAAGCGGTGAGCTTGAGGGCGAAACCGCGGTGGTTTCTCTTCTCGACGACGAAAACATTCAATAACTAAAAACTATCATGGCAAAAAACAAGTACAACAAGAACTGTCCGTTTACGGCGGACCAGATTCAATACATCGACTATAAAGACATCAGACTTTTGAAAAGATACATTTCAAAACACGGCAAAATCGTTCCAAGATATTACACCGGAGTCAGTCTGAAGTATCAGAAATCCCTTGCTAAAGCCATAAAAAGGGCACGCATGATGGGGCTTTTGAGCTTCACCAGCAAATAGCACTTTGCTATAATACGGTCGCATGAAAAATCTTCCGGAATTTTCAAAACTGTCGGACAAAGAGCTTGAAAAAGTCCTCAAAAAAAACAATATAGGTCTTTTGCCCGCGGAAGCGCGTTTTGTAGCCAAAGAAATCGGTCGCAATCCCACTCTTACGGAAGCGATACTTTGGGGAATACAGGGATCGGAACATTGCTCATACAAAAGCAGCCGCAGATATCTGAAAACACTGCCAACAAAGGCCCCGAACGTAATTCTTGGACCGGGGGAGGATGCGGGAATTGTGGAAATAACCAAAGTGAACGGTGAAAGATACGGGCTTATTGTAGGCCACGAGAGCCATAATCATCCGTCGCAGATCGTCCCGTATGAAGGTGCGGCTACCGGTATTGGCGGATGCGTAAGGGATATTGTCTGCATGGGTGGGCGCGTTTTGGGATCGATGGATCCGTTGCGCTTCGGTAATCCGGCCAAGAACGAGGCCAGACAGATAGCCGACGGAGTCGTGGACGGCATTGGCGGATACGGCAACCCGATTGGTGTGCCGAACCTGGGTGGCGACGCCTATTTTAATGATGGATATAACGAAAACTGCCTGGTGAACGTAGTCAGTATGGGGCTGGTAAAAGAGTCAAACGTAATACACTCATATGTTCCGAAAACCGCCGCCAAAGAAAAGTGGGACATAATTATTGTCGGCAAACCAACCGATAACAGCGGCATGGGCGGAGCGGCCTTTGCATCCGGAGCGCTTGAAGAAAGCGAAAAAGAGAAGAACAAAGGGGCGGTGCAGGAGCCGAATCCTTTTCTGAAAAGACATTTGCTGATTTCCACATACGATCTCTTTGAAATTCTGCAGAAAAAAAATCTAATCAAAAAAGTAAGTTTTAAAGATATGGGGGCCGGCGGCGTTACCTGCAGTACGGTGGAACAGGTAGCCAAAGCCGGATTCGGGGCTCGCATAGATCTGGGTAAAGTGAACGTGTCCATTGTCGATCTTCCGCCGTCCGTTATAGGATGCGCCGAAACACAGGAGCGATTCACGTGGATGTGCCATCCCGATCTTACAAAAATGATTGTAGATCACTACAACAAAAAATGGGATCTGCCCTCCGTTGCGGACAACGCGGGCGCGTTTGTTGTGGGCAAAGTCGTGGAAGGAAATTACGTATTACAGTATCGCGGTGAAGAGTATGTGAACGCGCCATCCAAAACAATAACCGAAGCGCTGTCATATAAACGGGAGTACAGAGAACCTTCCCGCAAATTTAGTGAGCCGGACCTTGCGGCGCCGGGCGACTACGGCAAAGTGATTTTGCAGCTTCTGGAATCAGAAAACATAGCATCCAGAAAACCTTTTTACGAAAGATACGACAAGCAGGTTCAGGGATTCGTTATTCTGGAATCGGGCGAGGCGGACGCGGGTGTTTTGGCTCCGTTGATGGATGAAAAAGTGCCGCCGAAAGACAAGAAAATAGGTATGGCATTTTCAACCGACGGGAATCCTCGTTATGGACTGATAAGCCCTTTTCACGGCGCGGCAAACGCCGTTGTTGAATCGATGAGAAACGTGGCGGCCGTGGGAGCCTATCCGCAGGCCATTACCAACTGCCTGAACTATGGAAATCCCGAAAAACCGGAGCAGATGTGGGAGCTGAAAGAGGGAATTCGCGGCATTACAAAAGCCTGCACAGAAATGAAACTGAAAAATCACCGGACATTTCCAACTCCGGTTATTTCCGGAAATGTAAGTTTATATAACGAAACAAAAAAAGGGCACATTCCGCCGTCGGCGATTATTTGCTGCATTGGCAAAATTGACGATTACGGGAGGGCGGTGACAATGGCGCTAAAAAAGCCGGGGAATAAACTTTTCCTACTGGGCGCGCGCAAAGATGAACTGGGTGGATCGGAGTATTATAAGCTTCACGGAGAGCTTGGCGCCAACGTGCCGGTGGAAGATTTTAGGGAGGCGATGGGACAGATTTACGCGCTGACCGACGCGATTGCAGATGGACTTGTGGCCTCCGCGCACGACATAAGTGAAGGCGGCCTTGCCGTTGCTCTCGCCGAAATGAGCTTTGGAGGTCGCGGCGAGGGGCGTGTGGGGGCTGAAATCGACCTTGCGAAAGTGCCCGGCAACAAGCCGAAAACCGGCTCTGGTAAAGCCCTGCGCGCAGATAAAAAACTATTCTCGCAGACAGGCGGGTTCGTAGTGGAAGTACCCGCCGCGGCCGCCGGAAAATTCACGAACCTCTGCAAAAAAAACGGCATAACCGCCCACGAAATCGGTGCAACCACAAAGCGGCCGCGGCTGATCTTCCGCGAAGGCAAAAAAATCCTGGCCGATATAAGTGTGGAAAAAGCAGCCGAAAAATGGTTAAATGGACTCAGAGATAAGCTCTGAAATGACAAATCGGACAAAAATCATCATCCTTGCTGGAGCGCTTTTACTGGCGGTAAATTTGGGGTGCCCCGTCGTCGGCGCACTCAGCAATACCACGACTTTCAAAGACGTCCCCGCAACCGCATGGTACTACGCGGACGTTGAGGCCCTTGTACAAAGCGGAATAATCGACGGATCAATCCAAAACTACCGTCCGCAGGACAACCTTAATCGCGCGGAAATGGCCAAACTGATCGTCGAAGCTTTTGATCTGACCCTTGAAACTCCCGACTTTGAAACATTTCAGGATGTCAAAAAAGATCAGTGGTACTTCAGTTACATTGAAACCGTCGCCGCAAACGGCATCGCCATCGGCTACCTGGACACAAACGGCAACCTGAACAATTTATTCGGACCAAACGATCCCATCACCCGCGAACAGGCCGCCAAAATGATTGTTCTTGGCGCCAACATGGAATTAAACACGGACTGCAACCCAAATTTCACCGATCTCCGCCCCGAAAACTGGTCATACGAATACATATCGACTCTCTACAACAATCAGGTAATAACCGGTTACGCCGATGGCTCATTCAAGCCGGGAAACAACATAAACCGCGCCGAAATCGCCAAAATAATCCGCGGCGCAATGAACCCTGCGACGCTGCAGTGCGACGAAGCATAAAAGGGTCGCAAAATACGGATCATGCGCAAATCACTTTGAATAAATAAATGATGATTTTGTTGTTGTGCATGGAAGATAATATCGACTCACAGCCTCACATCTGCCGTTTTTCCCAATAAGTACGGTCAATACTGTGAGCAATCGTGTGGTGCTCTCTGCACAGCTGCGCCAAAAAATTGGGGTCGTGATTTTGGCTTAGCGCAAATCTTTGGGTGTGATGGATGGTGGTCGCCGATTTTTCGCAGGTTGAGATTGTGCATTTGGTGCCGTGTTCACTTTGAAGATGGTAGCGGATTTTTGCAGGGATATATCGTGACGCCTTTTTCTCATGTTCCACCTTTCCGTTCTCCCCGTTCGCCAGTTCCTCCTTTTCCACAGCAATTTCCTCGTCATGCTTTTGCAGCAGTTCTTTAATCAATTGATTGATGTCGATGCCCTTTTTTAGTCTTTCGATCAGGTTTTTTTGCAGATCTGTGTCCATACTTTCCAGTAGGTTGACGTCCGGCAGTGACTGTTGCGGATTGGAATGCACGTGCATGGCACGCACGCAGCGAAGCGAAGTGCGAGTGTCCTCTTTCACATCCCTTACAAAAACTTCCAGCGCCCTATTTGGCAGGAGGGAAGCCATTTTCGCAAGATGCTCCTGATTTTCCGTTGTTGCTATGGATGCCACGCGCGCCAGTTTGTTCACACTAATCGCGCCGCCGGTAAGGGCTATTTTTAAAACGGGCTTGTCTTCAAATTTGCGTTCAAGCCGAAGCACAAGACGAACCTGTTCCTCGCTCACGCCGGCGAGTTTAGCAGCAAACTCTTTAACTGAACCAAAGCCTTTTTTGGCGTACAGATGCCGCCTTTGCACTTCCGGCAAAAGGCCCATGAATTTGCGTCGGGCTTCCAGTGCACAAGCGCCGTACTGTTTGCAAAGCCCATACAGCTTTTCGTCGGTCATGTCAGTCATTAATAAATTGGTCATGAAAGTTTGTATTAAAAAATAATTATTCATCACTACTCGTGCGAATATATTAGCAAACACAAGCCTAAAAGCGAGCTTTTGGAGTGGAAATTTAGAGGTAATTATAGCGGAATAATGCGCGTTTATTGGCTTATGCCAGCCAATATTTAGGGTTGCGTTCCGCGAAAAACGTTGTGCGACGCGCCTACGCTCCGGCCCTTCCACAAGCCATTATATACCTATTGCAGACTTGGGAAACCATGTTGCCGCGGAAATTTATTCAAAGTCATTTGCGTATGATCCCGAAAACACTCCAGCGCATCAAAATAAGAAGTACACGTTACGAGACATGAGCATTGAAAAAATGCCTTTTTTCTGATAAAATATAAAGATTTAAAAATAAAAAATGGAAAACAAAAAAAGTACCCGGGAACCGGAGGTCGCGAAAGAAATGCAGGA
>JAHJEW010000125.1 GCA_018825335.1 Patescibacteria group bacterium
CTGAAGCTTCGCAAATAAATAAACCCCCTAAAGGGGCCGACGGCTTCAAGTTACAGGTTTGAGTCCGCATCCATGGATACGGTTTCACACTTGTTACTTGAGCCAAAAGGACTTTTTTGGGGGAAATACAACCTAACCCCCTTTAAAATGGAAAAGCAGAGATTTTCTATGGAGCTCGCAGGACGCGAGCTCACAATTGAAACAGGCCTTCTGGCCAATCAGGCGCATGGCGCCGTTACCGTATCTTTGGGAGATACGGTCGTTTTTAGCAGTGCCGTGATGGGCGACGCGCGTGAAGGAACAGACTTCTTCCCGATGATGGTGGATTACGAGGAAAAATATTATGCGGCCGGTAAAATTAAAGGAAGCCGCTTTATTAAGCGCGAAGGACGGCCGTCCGAGCGCGCAGTGATAAACAGCCGCCTTATAGACAGGCCAATCCGCCCACTCTTCCCGAAAGGGATGATTAACGACGTGCAGCTTATATGCACCGTCCTTTCATGTGATATGGAGGTGGAGCCCGGAACAACGGCATTAATCGCCGCATCGGCTGCGCTTACAATTTCCGGAATGCCTTTTGAAGGACCGGTCGGCGCCGTGCGCATGGGATACGTTGAAGAAAACGGCAGCGGAAAAATTGTGATAAATCCAACTTATGAACAGGTGGAAAAAGGCAAACTGGATCTTGTTGTTGCCGGAACAATGGAAGCAATAACCATGGTGGAAGCCGCGGCAAAAGAAGTTTCCGAGGACATTATTTTGCAGGCCCTGCAAATGGCGCACGAAGAAATAAAGAAAATATGCGCGTTGCAATTAAAGCTGAAGGAAGCCATGAATCCACAGCCGCGCGAAGTAATCATGGTTGAAAAACCGGAAGCGGTGGTAACGGCGGTTGAGCAATTTTTGAATAAAGAGATGATGGATGGGGTAACCGGCAAAACCAAAAAAGAGGTTAAAGAAAGAATACATGACGTTGAAAATGATTTAATGGAAAAATGCGCAGCACAGCTGGAGGCGGGGGAATTCACAAAATCACAGCTTAAAGAAGCCATAAACAGCGCACTTGAAAAAAACATGCGAAATAACATTCTGGAAAAAGAGGTCAGACTGGACGGCAGAAAAGTAGACGAAATCCGCACACTTTCAAGTATGGTCGGGATATTGCCGCGCCCGCACGGCTCGGCTCTCTTCCAGAGGGGAGAAACCCAGGCTCTTACCATGACAACGCTCGGCGGACCGGGCGCGGCCCAGATCGTGGATACCATGGATAAAGACGAAGAAAGAAGATACTTCCATCACTACAATTTCCCGCCGTATTCCGTGGGCGAGGTTAAACCGCTTCGCGGCCCGTCCCGGCGCGACATCGGCCACGGCGACCTTGCAGAGCGAGCGCTACTGCCGGTGATTCCAAGCAAAGCCGAGTTCCCGTACACAATTTGGGTCGCGTCGGAAATTATGTCCTGCAACGGATCCAGCTCAATGGCTTCCGTATGCGGATCAACGCTGTCACTTATGCACGCGGGCGTACCGATTAAAAGACCGGTGGCGGGAATCGCCATGGGACTTGTGGCTAAAAACAAAGATCTTGCTCAGGGCTATAAAATCCTAACGGACATTCAGGGCATGGAAGATTTTGCCGGAGACATGGACTTTAAAGTAACAGGATCCAGCGAAGGAATCACGGCACTGCAAATGGACATAAAGGTAAAAGGACTATCTTTGGATGTGATGAAAGAGGCTCTGGACAGAGCAAAACAGGCGCGCAGCGCGGTACTGGAGCACATGGCCACAACCATCGCGCAGCCGAACAAGGAGCTTTCCAAATACGCGCCGATGATCATGTTCATGAACATCAATCCAGATCTTATTAAGGTTGTGATCGGAAAAGGCGGCGAAACCATCCAGAAAATCACAGCCGAATGCGACGTTGAAATCGACGTTGAACAGGACGGCCTTATTACAATCACCGCCAAAGACCAGGAAAGCGGTCAAAAAGCTCTGGATTGGGTAAAAAGGCTCACATATGAACCGAAAGTCGGCGACGTTTTTGACGGAAAAGTCGTAAAGATAATGGAATTCGGGGCGTTCGTGGAATTCCTTCCCGGAAAAGACGGCCTTGTGCACATTTCCGAACTTGCCAAAGAACGCGTCAATAAGGTTGAAGACGTGGTAAAAGAAGGGGACACCTTAAAGGTGAAACTAATGGCAAAAGATTCGCAGGGCAGATACAACCTTTCCCATAAAGCAACGCTGGAATAAGACTAGGTGGTCGTGGCGGGGGCGCGCCCTACACGCTCAGAATAAAATCAAACTCGTGGAAAAGTTTGCGCATCTTTTTCTTTGCAGCTTCACGATCTTCGGTGGTGGCTTCACGGAGGGCGGCGGGGGCGGCAATATCTATTAAATCGTTCAGCAGTTTAATTACAGGAGTCACGAAAGAAGAGTTGAAATCGGGAACCGGAACATGCGGGGCGACGCGTTTTTCCAGCAGTTCTTTGCGGATTCTGCGTAAATAGGCAACCAGATCGCGAAAATACGGAACCTTCTCCGGTGCGAGCCGTGCCTCATAAGTTGCCTGCAAATCCATAAAACAATGCTGCAATTTAGAAATAACATAGGCTTTTAAAAATTCTTCCCCGGCCTTTTCGCGGTTTCCAAGAGTCATCCACGCAATGGCGGTATCCATGTGTTCACAAACGGCGTGGGCGTAACTTAAATAGGGCTGCAAAGAAATACCGCTTCCCGCCGCGGAATTGCCAGCTTCGCAGGCATCACGCAGCTGCCGAAGATTTCCCGATATTTCCGCGGCTTTTTTTTGTGAAAGCGGCTTATTCCCATCCAAAAGAGCAAAGCGGCTGTGTCCTTTTTCCACCTTCTGAAAAAAATCTTCAACCGGAGTCTGTTGCTCCGCAATATTAGACTCGATGCGGATTTTGTCCTGTCCCAGATAACCGCTTATACTCTCAATTTCTCCTATCCTCCAGCCAACAAAAGTGGAAGTTGTAGCCAATATTGCAAGGCGTGACCCGGGATTGAAGCGGACCTGCGTCTCTCCATCACGCGTTTTATGTTCAACCTGAAAAGAAACGCATCTTTTAATACGCTTCCTGAGCTCTATTTTATGCGCATTTTTTACGAATCTCAGCTGATCAACGCATGCCTGCAGCTTGGCCTGTTTTTGCGGTAAAGTTTCCCTGGCTTTGGCCCAGTCGAGCCTGATCTCATTTGAGATGTCGCGTATTTCGGACTGAATACTGCGCAAAATTCCTATCTCCTCACGATAATTATCACGAATGTGGTCGATGCGACGGCAGGCGCCGTGAATATCGGTCCTGTACAGAACTTTTCTGCCACCAACGCTCTGAATCCCCACAACATAGCCGTCCGGCGTCGTAAAAAGCCGAAAACCGCGCTTCTGCGTGCGAGACTTCTCCCCGGGAAGCGAAAACGGCTTCAAATGGCCGATAATTTGTTTGATTTCAGGAATCGCTTGCGCCATATGGGCCGTGCGCAGCTCCATTCTCATCCCTTTTGGCGGAACACAATCGTCAAGACCAAGATTCCGGAGCATCTGGGGTGTGATTTTTGTTGGATCTATGACGATATTCGAAAGATCGTCCTTTTTTACGGATGAGTCATCGCGCCAGTACTGCATTTTCACGATAGGAGTTGAAAAAAGACTCTGCATCGATTTATGCAGGGTCCTTTGTGAAGAGGCGTACTCGTCATCCGTGGCGGGGCCTTTGGCTTTCCAGTCGGGATTATCCTTTAGCTGGGGAACAACAGCCGCAAGGCGCGCGGCGAATATTTTCACGTTATTAATAACAGTATTTTCGGGGAGCAGCTCGCCGCTTTCGTCATAAAAAATCCCTTTAAGTTCCTCCGCCGCGCGCTTCGAAATCGTCCGTCCGGGCTCATCCGGCATCCGAAACTCCTTATGATGCTCCGCAAACTCATTAAACACCTGCGAAACCTCCGAAATGTCGGGCCATTTACCTGTCATCCGCTTAAAAATAAAAAAGGAAGCGCATGATGCCACGCCACTGCACGATTGTCAACCTCTGCACACCACGCCGCCAGACCCTGCAACCCCGTCAGAATTACCTTTTTCTGCATCGATGACTTTAAAAAATAAAAATTTAGTGTAATATATACCAAGTTATTTTAATAAAAATTCTTATGAAAAATTTGAATGAAATTCTCGACCTGTCGGGTCAAACGGCTATTGTAACGGGCGGTTCCAGAGGAATCGGTTTCGGGATTGCTTATAGATTGGCGGAAGCGGGCGCCAACGTTGTAATTGCGTCGCTAAAAGAGGAGGAATTTTTAAAAGCCTCAAAAGAACTCACTGATAAAGGCTGGAAAGTAAAAGGTGTAAAGGCCGATGTTTCAAAGGAAGAAGATGTTAAAAATATGGTGAAATTTGCCGCTACCAGTTTTGGCTCCGTTGATATTCTGGTCAATAATGCCGGCATATTCCCTTCCATTCCCATTTCGGAAATGAGCAGGGAAGATTTTGAGAAAGTAATTTCCGTGAACCTGGAAGGGGTTTTCCTGTGTACCAAATACGTAAGTGAACAAATGATCAAACAGGGAAAGGGCGGAAAGATTGTTAACATTTCTTCTATTGATGCTCTGCATCCCTCGTCTGTCGGGCTGGCGCATTATGACGCATCCAAACACGGCGTATGGGGCTTTACAAAAAATTGCGCGCTGGAAATGGCACCTCACAAAATCTGGGTTAATGC
>JAHJEW010000026.1 GCA_018825335.1 Patescibacteria group bacterium
CCCCCTCCATTGCCCCTCCCCCCAAACTAGGCTAATATATGCCCCATGAAGGTGGCTTTGGTTCATGATTTTCTGGTGAAACTTGGTGGCGCGGAACGCGTGCTGGCTACGTTTGCGAAAATGTATCCTCAGGCGCCGATTTTTACGCTGCTGTATGATGAGTCCAAAGTTGGAATGGTTTTTCCGTCGGAGCGGGTGCGGACGTCTTTTTTGCAGAAGGCGCCGGAGTTTTTGCGCAAGAGGCAGCGGTATCTTTTTCCTTTAATGCCGCGCGCGATTGAGTCTTTTGATCTTTCCGGGTTTGATATTGTTATTTCTTCCAGCAACGCCTACGCGCACGGGGTTTTGACTGCGTCGAGCACGGTGCATATTTGTTATTGTCATTCGCCCATGCGCTACGCGTGGGATTATGCTCATGAATATTTGGATGAGCAGAAAGTTGGCTCAATCAAGCGCAATATTAGCGAGAGGCTTATTCACAATGTTCGTTTTTGGGATCAGATCGCGGCGGACAGGCCGGATTTTTATATTGCGAATTCGGAGCACGTACGCAGGAGAATTAAAAAGTATTATAGGAAGGATTCGGAGGTTTTGTATCCTCCGGTGGATACGAAAAAATTTAAGGTCGGGGACAGGCATGAAGGTTTTTATTTGATTGTTTCGGCTTTGACTCCTTTTAAGAAGATAGACCTTGCGGTGCAGCTGTTTAACAAGATCGGGAAGCGGCTGGTGGTGATCGGGAGCGGCGCGCAGCTTGATTATCTGCGCACTATTGCGGGGCCCACGGTGGACGTGATCGGTCGGCAAAGCGACGCGACTGTTGCCGAATATATGCGAACGTGCAGGGCGTATATTATGCCGGCGGAGGAAGATTTCGGGATTGCGCCGGTGGAGGCTATGGCCAGCGGTAAGCCGGTTTTGGCTTACGGCAGGGGCGGCGCGACCGAGACGGTTGTGCCCGGTAAGACTGGTGAACTTTTTTACGAACCTACGATTGAATCGATGGAAGACGCACTTGGGCGGCTGATTATTAATGAGCCGAACACTTCGCCGCTTGCCATTCGCAAACATGCCAATCTCTTCGGACAGGAAAGGTTCGAGAGGGATTTTGGGAGGCTGGTTCAGAGATGTTGGAGGGATGCGTGAGGAAAGGCAAATCCGAAATCCGAATTTCAAATGTCGAAGTGAGTGTTTTTTGCCGTACTTGACTTAGCGAGGATAAGATTATAGAATCATAATCTAATTTTTAATGGACTTAAATTGGAGAAAAAAGTAAAAATCACCACAGATGGTTTAGCCTCATCATGTTATTTTAGAACTTCAGTTAAACCTCCACACAAAAAGGCACTTTTGAAAATCACAGATAAATGTAATCTGCACTGTGCGCACTGTTTTGTATCTTCCGGAAAAGAAGGTGATAGTATGCAGTTTGAAGCCATCAGAGACACTATAATACCAAGGCTGGTTGCAATGAACGTGATTAGCGTAACACTGACAGGTGGAGAGCCATTTGTGCACCCGGATATTATGAAAATCACACATGAGCTAAGAGACAAAGACTTAACTGTAAGTTTGTGTACTAACGGTACTCTGATCTCTGAAGAGCAGATTGAAGAATTGGCACATTTTGGCGGAGTAAGCGCCAATGTCAGCCTGGATGGATTTCGCCGGGAAAGTCATGGAAAATTCAGGGGGATCCTGCCTCTTTTGATAAAACGGTAGAGACAGTACGTTCATTAGCCAGACATGGTCTTTTGAAGGGAATATTGGTAACTCCAAATCGATTGGCGGATGCCCAGGAATATTCGGAAATATGTGAGTTTGCTATTGAAAATGGCGCAAAGTATGTATTAATGAACCCATTGTCTTCTTTTGGCAGAGGGAGCAGAAGTAAGCAGCGGTTAGAGTCTCCTGATGAAATCATGAGAAAAGTGGAACAAAATACACACGCTTATGGAAATAAGATCGAGCTTGTCCCAATTAGATTTCCTAACGAAGATAAGCCGCTCAGCCCATGTCAGGCTGGCAATATTTTGTATGTATTTCCAAATGGAAATGTGTCCGCCTGTGCCTACATCTCTTTTGCTGCAGAAAATCCTGGAAGTCAGCACTCTCCACAGGAATTCATTATTGGTAATATCCTGGAAGATGATGACGTTGTGAGCAAAGTTGTAGACTATAGTTTTGATGATTATTTTACCCAGGGAGATAATCCGAAGTGCAATTCTTGCGGGTTAAATTCTTTATGTGGGAAAGGCTGTCCGGCGGCAACAATTACTTCAGGTCAAAAAATCACCGGAGTAGATACCGGGCAATGTCCTATTAAGAATTCTTCATCAGCCCCGCCTCCCAATACTGAATGGATCTGCTACCCGAAACAAGGCACATAGAACACCAAATGCGGCGTGATCTGCCATTATTGTTCACGCATGGCGCTAAAATCGACAGCGCACAAAACATTTGTTAAAGTGGTAGAAAAGCAGCTTACCCCACTCCAGATTTTCTTATGAAAGCAGATAAACAATTCTTGATTGCTTCCGTCTATATTCTTTTGGAGGAGAATGGCAAAATTCTAATGCTGCGCCGATGCAACACAGGTTTTGCCGATGGCCAATATAGTTTAGTCGCCGGTCATGTTGAAAAAGGAGAGTCATTTAAAGAGGCTGCCATAAGGGAGTCTCATGAAGAAATTGGCATCAATATTCAAAAAGAAGATCTGGAGTTTTTCCATGTTATGTATAGGGAAACCGAATCGGAAGAAAGACTTGATGTTTTTTTCGCAGCCAAAAGATGGAATGGAGAAATCATAAATATGGAACCTTCAAAATGTGATGATTTAATCTGGGTCGACTTGAATCAATTGCCTGCAAATTGTCTGGACTACGTTGAGTATGCCTTGCAGTGCAAATTAAACAATACATGTATGAGTGAGTGGAGCCGGGATATTCTATAAATGTTTTACAACCTGAATTGAGGCGTTTTCTCGCCCATTTTCGCTCATGGAAAACCGGGGTCTTTTTAGCCGTGAGTCCGGCCTAGATTCTAGTTCGAATCGCAATTCGTTCTGAAAAGACTTGTTGAGGAGTGCGATACTGAAGCCGTTTTCTAGGCCTATTATTAATCAAATTCACAGCTCTTTTCAAGTCAGAATCTGCAATCTTTGTAAAATCTATGC
>JAHJEW010000126.1 GCA_018825335.1 Patescibacteria group bacterium
GCGCCAAACCGCGTGGATCATCAATCCCGCCGTCAAACCACAATTTCACCAGAAAATTGCCATTATCGGTTTTGGCCGGACTCCCGTCATCTTCCAGCCAGTGCTCAGCCCGACATCCGTCCAGTGAACTTAAAAAACGCATCGTCGATTTATAACCGAAAGACACAATTTCCACCGGCAAAGGCCCTTTAGTCCCAAGCTTTTCAACCATTTTGGACTTGTCCACTATCACAACGAACTTTTCTGCATGAATTTCCACCATTTTTTCGCGCAGAAGTGCGCGCCCCAAACCTTTAATCAGCTGCATATCGGGATCAACTTCATCCGCCCCATCCACGGCCAGATCCAGTTTTTCCTGTTCATCCAGTGAAGAAACCGCAATCCCAAGTTTTTTCGCCTGTTTCAACGTCGCCTCGGAAGTGCAGACCCCGACAATATCTTTTAAACGACCTTTTTTTATCTCCTCACCCAGAAGATCCACAAAAATAGCAGCTGTCGATCCGCTGCCCAAACCCAAAACCATGCCACTTTTAACAAACTTCAGAGCCCCGGACGCCGCCTTACGTTTTACATCCATAAATCACAAATTATTTTTTGCTTTCCTCTCCTTCACCGGTCGCGGCCACTTCGTGCTTGCCAAAAACAAGCAGACCAAGAGAATCAGGCTCTTCGTTCACTTTTTC
Organism: Patescibacteria group bacterium; assembly: GCA_018825335.1. Classification (GTDB taxonomy): domain Bacteria; phylum Patescibacteriota; class Gracilibacteria; order UBA1369; family UBA1369; genus JAHJEW01. The sequence continues at coordinate 684 of JAHJEW010000126.1, forward strand.
AAAAAGCTCGCGTTCAATCAAATTATAAGCCTGATCATCATCCTCAAAAACGCCCAGTTCAACGCATATTGTCCCTTTGGATCTAAGAAACTCCATAATCTCTTTTCGGAGAGGATGACCCTGCTGATCTCCCGCAACATAAATACGTTTTCCATTATCAGCCATATAAAAAAAGTTAATAAACAGAAGAAACCGACCTCCTTTTATGAACGTTCTGGATGGTCTTGGCCAGTAGCGGAGCCACCGACAGAACCGTCAACCCGGGAAACTGCTTGGCCTTTGAGAGAGGAATCGAATTGGTCACAACAACCTCCTTGAATTTTGCGGCCTTAAGTCTGCTCACCGCGGGATCCGAAAACACCGCATGAGTCGCAGCCAAATAAACGTCAGGATCGGCGCCCCTCTTAATAATAGCCTCTTTTCCGTTAACAACCGTACCGGCCGTATCAATCATATCATCAAAAATAAGACATGTTTTATCAGTCACATCACCAACAACCTGGGTAACTTCCGAAACATTGTGCGCAGGTCTGGTTTTATGCAAAATTGCCAGATCCGCTCCAAGCATATCGGCAAATCTTTTGGCCATTTTTGTCGCACCCGTATCCGGAGCCACCACCACCAGATCCTTAAGTTTCTTCTTCTTGAAATAATCCGCAAAGAGCTTATAACAACTCAAATTATCAACCGGGAAATCAAAGAAACCCTGCTCCTGATCTGAATGCAGATTTATTGTAATAACATGATCAGCCCCGGCGGCGGCTATCAAATCCGCAACCAGCTTGGCCGAAATCGGCTCCCGCGGAGTTGCCACGCGATCCTGACGCGCGTAACCGTAATGAGGCATAACCACATGGATGTTCTCGGCGAAAGATCGCTTTAAAGAATCAATAATAATAAAAAGTTCCATTAGATCCTCATTCACGCCATTGGTACAGGTCTGAATAACAAAAGCGTCCACGCCGCGTACGGTATGCTCGGCCTTTGTGTAAAATTCGCCGCATGCAAAACGCTTCAATATCATCGGCTCAACCTCCATCCTTAGAACCTTGGCGATTTCTTCCGCCAGTTTCGGATGGGAAGATCCTGAAAATATCTTAAAAGGTGTTCCAGTAAACATAATCCGCGTTAGAAAAAACTGCCATGATAATAGCAGGAAATAGTTAAAACACAAATAATATGATATACCGTCCACATGAAAAAAAACATTGTAATTCTTGGCGGAGGATTCTGCGGACTTGGAGTTGCGCGTCGACTCGGGAAAAAATTTGCGGGTAGTTCCGCAAAAGAAAAAGAGTACCAAATCATTCTAATCGACAAAGAGACTGTACACGTCTACACCTCCGATCTTTACGAAATAAGCACGGCATATAACCGGGAAATAACCTCGGCATGTTTAACGGCACTGGAAGATTCCGTATGTATTAACATCGGGGAAGCTTTGGGAAAAATAAAAGTGAATTTCATGCACGATAAAATCACCGAAATCGACACACGGAAAAAACGCATCCACCTGACAAGAAATGGACAGTTACCTTACGAATATCTTGTTATCGCGCTGGGCAGCAATACCAATTACTACTCTATTCCGGGACTGGAGGAAAATGCAATGCCGCTCAAAAAATTAAAAGATGCCATGGCACTTCATTGTGAAATCGATCAGTTTTTCAGAATACGAAAAGAAATGAAAAGCAACGATCCGGTTCATTTTGTAACCGGAGGCGGCGGAGCCACGGGTGTGGAATTTACATGCAAACTGAAAGGATACATAGAAAAACTCTCGGAAAAATACGAATTCGATCCCAAAATTGTGGACATAAGCATTATTCAGGCAGGACCGGAGTTCATTGGAATCGGAGAAAAACCTTCCCGCATCGCCATAAAAAGATTCAACGACCTCGGCATAAAATACCGTATTAACACTTTCATTAAGAAATACGACGGTAAATCAATAACACTGAAAGATGAAAAAACCGGAGAAACGATACTGCGCCCCGCCGACATTCTGATCTGGACAGGAGGTATTAAAGTTAATCCATTACTTAAAGATGGCGAATTGGAAGTAAACTCAAATCTTGAATGCAAAAACAATCCGGGTGTTTACGCGGGAGGAGACAACGCGATAATTTATGATGGGAAAGGCAGCCCGGTACCGAAAATAGGTCAGCTGGCGGTACAGGAAGCGGGAATAATAGCGCATAACATCCGGGCGGATATAACCGGAGGAAAGAGAAAAACCTTTCATCCGCTCATTAAGGGATATATTATCCCTCTTGGAGAAACAAATTACATGTACAGTAAAAACGGCTTTGCGATAACAGGCATTATTCCTTTTCTACTGAGAAGATTACTGGACATTTATTATTTCAGCAGATACATGCCTCTGGGCACGGCAATTTTCAGAATTTTTCATAAAACTAAAATATTCAAAACACAATGATTAATGCACTCGGATATATTTTCGATCTCGACGGCACACTGGCCATAAGCCAGCACTTTCACTACATTGCCTATAACGCCGTTCTGATAAAACACGGAATTAAATATACCAGGGATGAAGACATTGCAACGTATGCCGGGCAGGGATCGGAAAAAATTTTTCCAAAAATATTCGCCGCTAACGGAATAACACTATCCGCTGAAGAAACTGGAAAACTTGTAATGGAAAAAAGAGAGGCCTACCAGAATCTAATAGAAAAAGCGGAGATATTTCCGGTACCCGGCGTGAAAGATTTTCTGGAAACGATAAAAGACAGAAAAAAAATCATAGCCACCGGAAATCGCAAACTCCCATCAGAAATAATATTAAAAAAAACGGGCCTTCAGGGGTACTTTTCCGAAATGGTTACCGTCGAGGACGTAAAAGAACCAAAACCGTCACCTGAAACTTTTCTGCTGGCACTTGGCAAACTGCAAATTAATCCGGATCAATGTATAATATTCGAGGACGCGATAAATGGAGTCCATGCGGCAAAAGCAAGTGGGATAGAATGCATAGGCATTACGACAAGTTTTTCCGCAGGAGAACTTCTTGAAGCGGGCGCGAAACGGGCGATTGGCGATTACAGAGAACTTCTCACCGATAACTAAAAAATTAATCTCTTTATCCCATGGCAAAACAAAGTCATCAAAAAGCCGTTAAATGGCTTGAAAAGTATTTACGATACGTTGACTATCTTGGAACCGCGCAGCTTTATCTGAAAGATAATCAGCTTCTGCAGCGGGAGCTTTCTCAAAAAGACATGAAGGAAAGAGTACTTGGCCATTGGGGCACCGTACCCGGCCAGAATTTCATCTACGCGCACCTTAATTACCTGATTTCAAAACATAAATGCAGTATGTATTTTGTGGCCGGGCCCGGGCACGGTGCCCCCGCCGTTCTTGCGAATCTTTTCGCGGAGGGCACGCTTGGTGATTTTTTTAAAGACAAAAAACGGGATAAAAAAGGGACCTGCAGCCTGATAAAAAAATTCAGCTGGCCGGGAGGATTTCCGAGTCACACCAACCCGGGAACACCGGGATCTATCTGCGAAGGCGGCGAGCTGGGCTATTCACTTGCAACCGCCTACGGCTCCGTTATGGACAATCCGGATCTTATTTCCGCCTGCGTAATCGGTGACGGCGAAGCAGAAACCGGCCCGCTCGCCGCCGCATGGCACAGCAATAAATATCTTGATCCGAAAACCTGCGGCGCCGTTTTGCCAATACTCCACGCCAACGGTTACAAAATAACCAGCCCCACCATATACGCCTCAATGAGTGACAAAGAATTAAAAGACCTGTTCAGCGGCTTCGGCTACGACGTGAAAATCGTTAACGACACAAAATCGGGCATGCACAATCACGAAGAAATGATCGAAACACTCGAGTGGGCCTATCAGCAAATCCGAAAAATCCAAAAAGAAGCCCGCACCAGAAAACCGCAACCTTTAAAACCACTCTGGCCGATGATTGTATACCGCTCACTAAAAGGCTGGGGCGGCATAAAAGAAATAGACGGGAAAAAAATTGAAGGATTATTCCACTCCCACGGCATTCCTGTAAAAGATCCCGGCACAAATCCGGAGCATTTCAAACTTGTAAAAGACTGGCTTGAAAGCTACAAAATCGGGGAACTTATAGATGAAAACGGTAAACCAAAACCGGAGGTGCTGACTTTTGTCCCCGGAGGAAATCTGCGCATGGGAAAAAACAAACACACTTACGGAGGCAGCGTGCGCAAGGCTCTGCACCTTCCAAACCCGAAAGATTATGAAGTCGACTGCAACGTAAAAGGCTGCCAGGCAATGGCCAGCAACACCACAATCGCTTCAAAATATTTCCGCGACATTCTGAAACTGAATAAAAAAGAAAAAAACTTCCGTTTTTTCTGCCCGGACGAAACCGAATCCAACAAATTCAATTCACTCTTCGAAGTAACAAAGCGCGCATTCATGTGGCCGATAAAACCGTACGATGAAAATCTCGCGCCAGACGGCCGCGTCATGGAAGTGCTTAGCGAGCACACATTAATGGGCTGGCTCCAGGGCTATCTCTTAACGGGACGCCACGGTTTTTTCGCCACCTATGAAGCTTTTGCAATGATAATTGCAAGCATGGTCGATCAATACGCGAAATTCGTAAAACAGGCCATGAAATTCAAATGGCACAAACCATATTCTTCCCTGAATTTCCTGCTTACAAGCGTGGGATGGAGGCAGGAACATAACGGTTACTCCCACCAGAACCCCAGCTTTGTAAGCAACGTTCTGGAAAAGCACGGCAAATTCTGCAGCGTCTACTTCCCCGCGGACTCCAACAGCCTGAACGTTATTCTGGAAGACTGTCTTAAAAGAACCAACAGCATAAACCTGATCGTGGCCGGAAAACAGCTAATGCCACAGTGGCTAAGCGTCGCACAGGCGAGTGAAGAACTAAAAGCCGGTATTGGCATTTGGGACTGGATCGATAAAACAGCCTCCAAAAATCCCGACGTCGTGTTCGCAGCATCCGGTGACGTAATGGTTCAGGAAAGCATGGCCGCGATAAGCATTCTGAAAAAAGACATACCGAAGCTTAAAATTCGTTTTGTTAATGTTTCGGAGCTGACCGCCCTTGGACTTGGCGATGAGAAAAATCCACTGCTCAAACAAAAGAAATTCGACAAATACTTCACCACTACAAAGCCCGTAATTTACAACTTCCACGGTTACATCGGCGCGATTCGCAATCTGATTTTCCCATATAAAGGAAATCACCGGTTCAGTATTCACGGCTACCTTGAGGAAGGCACCACCACCACTCCGTTCGACATGATGGTCCGCAACCGGACAAGCCGATACGATCTAATGATCGACGCTCTTGGTCAGTTCTGCGCACAAAACAAAAAACTGGCTAAAGAAGGTCACGCCCTGATTGCCATATATAAAGCCGTACTCGAAAAGCACCACAAATACATCCGCAAATACGGCAAAGACATACCGGAAGTTGAGCAGTGGCATTGGGGGAAGTAGAGAATTTATTTTTTCTTCAAATAGGCACCGATACTCTCGGCAATCCCAACTCCATCCAGCTGGTATTTGCGAAATAAATCGTCCACCTTGCCCGATTCACCGAAGCCGTCCATCCCGAGACGCAAAACTTTCATGGGATAATTGGCGGCCAGCACCTCGCAAACGGCGCCGCCAAGGCCACCGGTAATCTGATGATCCTCAACCGTAACCACATGTGACACCGCTTTCGCACACTCAACAATTAAATCTTCATCAATTGGAGACAGACTGGACATGTTGACAACCATAGTCGATTTTCCGCTACGCTCCAATATTTCCGCCGCATCCAGCGCGGTATGAACCGTTGTACCGATCGCAAAAATACACACATCCGTTCCGGATTTATAAATGCTGCCCTTACCAAAAACAAACTTATAATTCTCATCGTAAAGATTGGGTAGTGGCAGATGCATCAAACGCAAATAAGTCGGCCCGTAATCAAGCATCATAACTTCAACCGCTTTACGCGCCTCAGTCGCGTCGGCCGGACACACAACTTTCATATTCGGAATACTGCGCATAATGGCCAGATCCTCCAGCGCCTGATTAACCGCGCCTTCCTGACTGTTAAGAATACCGCAGCTGATTCCCACTATCTTCACATTCATCCGGGCGTTGCACAAATAATTTCTGATAAGATCCCAGCCATGCCCGGAGGCCGGGATGGCATATGAACACAGAAAAGGGATTTTTCCCCTTGCCGCAAAACCCGCGGCCGCGCCAATCATGGCGCGGCCCGCGTTACCAAAATTAAAATGTCGTTCCGGAAATGACCTTATAAAATTCTGCATCCCAAGAGGTACAGCCGTATTGGCACTGCAAACAACAAAATTCTTATACTTCCC
>JAHJEW010000127.1 GCA_018825335.1 Patescibacteria group bacterium
CCTGGCACGCATGAACATAGCCCTTGATAAACACCTGAAAGACGTTCTGCGCGAAGAACAAAAATACATCCGCGACCAGTTTGAACAGATGGACGGTCAGGAAGAAAAAGAAGAACTTAACAACATTGAACAGGAAATTAAAAACTTATAAAAATGCGAATCAAAAAAGAACAATATCGGGAATTTGAAAGCCTGCGATTCTTGTGGTTTGTATTACCCTCCGAACAGGACACAATGCCAGCCGCTGTAGCAGAAACCCCAGAGGCAACATCCAAAGACAAACAGAGGGCGGCTGAGGACATGAGTGGGACTATCAAATCCAGCCGGGATTTGGCGCTTTCACGTATTAAAAAATTACGAGAGGATTATAAAAAAGATGCAAAACTACAAGCTGCGGCCACAAAACTTGCCGACCAGCTCGAAGCTCACGCCACACAGAATTTCGGCAGACTTTCTCAGAAATATAACGAAGAACGTACAAAGCGAGGTGAACCTTTTGAAACAAGCCAGGATGAAGAAATTGTAAAAATACGTGAAAAAATTGAAGGGGATGCGCAAAAGCTTCTCGACAACATCAATCAAAGATTGGACAAAGCCCGCGGTTATATAGTGCACCAGACCGGACAGGATGAAATGGAGGCGGCGCGCGAAAGAGCAAAAGGTGAAGGCCCTGAGGCAAAAAAAGCGCAGGAAACGATTAGGATATGGAAAGAGCATCTTGTCCTTAACTATCTTAATAAAGCCGAGGCAACCCGGGGAATGGATGAAAACATGGCTAAAATGCTGGCCCGCTTTATTGTCGAGGACGGGCAAATCCAGCTGGAATACGCTGATATGGATACTTATGGAGGTAGTCTGGATGCCTATTTCACAGCAGTAGACCAATTCAATGAACGAATTGGCAAACAACTGGAGGGAAAACTGCCACAGGTCGTCAGAATGTTTCTGGTCGAAGCTCCCAATCCTGCCGCCACGCCGGAAGAAATCAATCACATCAAAGGCCTGATATTAAAGAATTTTTCAGATCACTATGGTACCGAAGCCGGAACCGGATCTTACGTGGAAAAAGTCGCCACCGCCCTTGCCAGAAAATACGATATACGCTTTAAGGGCGATAAAGTCAGCTATGCCACCGACCTTACAACCATGATAACTTACCCGGGTGAACCGACCAGGGAAGCCATGAGTTTTGAGCAGGCTGTTTTACTTGAACTGAACCCCAAAACATCATCTTCCGATATCACGGATTCAGATGAATTAGGTGACTATACGGAAAAAATTGATGACGACGAGAATATTAAAGGGATTACAATCCTTCGCGACGAAATTTCCGAAGGACTGACATCGTATGCGGAAGGAGGAAAAATCACAAGCTGGGAAGATTGGAAAGGTCACAGCGCGGTCACTAAGTTAATGGAAATAAATGCGCCAATAAGAAAAGCAGGGACTGAATATAAAAACCAACTTAACCAAAAAGAAGCCGCGCAACGTACCAAAGAGGCCCGGGAAAAATACGAAACAGGCTTCACGCAAGTACTAATTGACGCCGGTATTACCAGAGAACGTTTAACGGACTTTACAACCACTAAAGAACCAAACCTTAAAAACCTCACTAAATCAGCCCAGGCAGTCTTCACTCGGACAGACAATGGTGAAACACTGACCATCACGGTCGATTACAACAAACCGGGTGACGCAAAAATCACCATGGAGATGAAGTCGGGAATTTTCAGCCAAACGGTCGAATATACCAAACCCGCTGATTTTAAAGCAGTTAATTTAAAAACTATTACAAAGGAAACGAAAGACAGAATAGATGGCAACACGAAAAAGTACAACGAAGCCTTAAAGGCGTATAAAGAAATTAGCAACATTGCTGATCTCAGCACAATTTTTGAAGACACACCTACTTCGGAAATGCTGATGGATCCAAATTACAAGGTTCCTGAAGTGAAATTAGCTATGAATAATCAAACAGTCGGCCGTGTCGTTTTCGCGGACGGTGAGAATTCAACAGCGAGAGACTCCGCCACAATTTACATTGGAGATAAGGCAGAAAAATCTGTGAAGCTCAGTCAGCTCAAGGCCACTCTCACACCCCTCATACCCAAAATGAAGGAAGTCGCTGAACGGGCGGATAAGAACAAAACAGAGATTACGAGTCAGTTAAAAACGGATATGCCAAGATTGGTGCCAGGCACTGGCTTGGACAAAAAAGATATATCCCCCGAAGGCGATTTCAGCAAACCAAATGAATTAATCAGAGTGGCCACCCTCAATAAAAAAGACGCAAAGGCAACAATTACCGCCGATTTATATATAAAAGTAGGCACACCGGCAAAGGGGAAAGAGGCGCCGACACCAAGGCAATATGTGTTGAAAGAAGCAGACAGAGATGACATGAGTTTCGCTTCAATCGGCAAAGTACGGGAGTACATCGATCAAGAACGCGCGCGGCTTGCCGAAATTCCTCAGGAACCAAAACCTGTCGAACTGACATCTGGCCGTGAAAGTGCCAAAGCAAACCTCACCAAAATCGTCATGAAGCTCTGGGGCGACAAAATGACGGGCATAAAACCCGAAGATCCTGAATTCTCGAATGCTCTAAATACCTTTCTTAACGGCCTTACCCCGAAAAGGGCCAAAGAACTGGAAAAATCGGATGCCACATTAAGTGATCCGGAGCGGGCCACTCTTCAAAACGTCTTCAAAGAAGCCTACTACGGCAACCTTGAAGCCGTCGATGAAAATGAAGCAGAACTGATCGTTGACATACCAGTAATAATAGAAAGCAAAAATGCAGGCACCTTTGAACATGTCTTCGGTGCCAACCTGGCCAGAATAATTTCCATGGGGGCGCAATTTCAAAAAGGATCTAATGACAAAGTAGAAGTGCAAGAAAATAAAAGGTTTGTGGAGGCAACACCGGAAGGGTTGAAAAAATACGTTCCTGCTAACCTACAGCAAGACTATGGCAAAATTCTTGAGGGCAAAGCTGTAACAGGATTCAATGAAAAAGCCACCAACGAACTAAGAGCAAGACAGGCCTTTGATCAGATCGGAAAAGCACTCAGTAACCCAAAAGGAATTGAAGCCTTCAAGAAAATGGGTATCGGCGAACTTATAGCCAGCCTGGCCCAGCTCTGGAAAATGTTCCAGACAGCCTTCAAAACCGGAGACTTCAAGAGTCTTGAAGACGGACTGAAAGATTTTCAGGAGGGTCGTAACCCGATTGAAAGAATTGAATCAGCCAAAAAAGCTTACGAG
>JAHJEW010000027.1 GCA_018825335.1 Patescibacteria group bacterium
CCGCGTACTCTCTTTTCAAGGTTATGGATTTTCTCAGTAAAACCGTCGCCGACATAATCCTCTTCATTGGAGAGCAGGCCCAGATTTTCTGGGGACATCTTATGCTGCTCAACTTTTCCTGGCCGCAAATACTTCTGGACATTCTGTTGGTTTCGATCTTTTTCTACCTGATTCTTCTGCTCATTAAAGGCAGCAGGGCGGTCCACATACTCATAGGTCTCAGCATTATCGGTATCATCTATTTTCTAAGCAAAGCGTTGCAGCTGGTTGCGCTCGCATGGCTGCTGGACCGCATTTTTACGGTTGTACTCGTCGCCATCCCCATCATCTTCCAAAAAGAGCTAAGAATGGGGCTGGAACGGCTTGGCCATACGAAATTATTTCTGAATCAAAAAAAACGACAAATTGATCGCATGATTTTAAACATTGTTGATGCCTGTGATTCCATGGCTAAAGACAAAATAGGAGCACTTATAGTAATCCAACGTACAATTCCGCTTAAAGAATTTCTAGACACCGGCATTGAACTGCAGGCCAAAGTATCAAGTGAACTATTATTAAGCATCTTCAAGCCCAAATCGCCGCTGCACGACGGAGCCGTAATTATCAGTGGCGAGCGCATTCAGGCCGCATCATGCATTTTACCGCATTCATTCGAGAACACGGCAACCGGGATGGGAACGAGGCACAAGGCCGCACTCGGACTTTCTGAAAACACGGACGCAAGTATTGTTGTAGTATCGGAGGAAAAAGGAACGATCAGCTTCGCCAAAAACGGTAAAATGGAAAGAAACGTGTCCGCCGCGCAGCTGCAATCACTGCTGCACAGCGCCCTGCAGCCACCAAAGAAAAAGAAACAAGTCAAATCCAATAAATAATGATAAAACCGCTAAACAACATACACCTGAAACTTTTGGCTCTGCTGGCCGCGATTTTCTTGTGGTTCATTGTAATAACAGTTGAAAACACAGTATATCTTTTCCCCGATGAAATCACCGTGGAGGTGACTAATCTGGGCAAAAATCTGAGTCTGGCGGATGAAATACCAAAAGTTAAGCTATATTTGCGCATTGATAAGGAAGATATGAAAACACTTACTAAAAACGATTTTAGAGTGTTCATAGATCTTAAAGATGTTGGAGCCGGACCACACCTGGTTGACACCGAAGCCACATCAGCCAGTACAACTGCAAAAATTCTAAAAGTGGAACCGGCGCGCATTGCCCTGACCCTTGCGCCGACCACCGAAAAAGAGGTGGATGTGAAGGTAAACGTGGTCGGAAGCCCCATGAAAGGTTACAAAATCGGCAGCCTGGTCGCCCAGAGCGACAAAGTTAAAATCAGCGGTGCGCAAAAAATCATTGATTCAATAGACCATGTGCAGGCCCAGCTGCTCCTGACCGGCACGGAGGAAAACGATCTGAACCAGAGCGTGGCTCTGACACTTGATCTCGCGGGCGGTATACCTCTGGATCTGGTATCGATTGTGCCCGATCAATTGGTTGTAAGCGCGGAAATCGTTTCACAGCTGCAGCAAAAGGAAGTGGACCTGATACCCGGTTTTAAAAACGATGCGGACCGTGAGGACTGGGCAAATCGCATTAAAATCACTCCCGGAAAAATTACTATTGAAGGGGAAACGGATGTACTTGATAAAATCGATTCAATAACTACGAAACCTTTTGAAACAAGCATTCTGGAAAGTAGCGGATCGCTTCAGGTGCGCCCCGATCTGCCCAAAGACGTCTCACTCGTAAACAAAGACGAAATATTCACGGTAACGCTTGCCAACGAACCAACAATTTAATGATCTGTGTCCCAATTAAAGCGCGCTCACTCGGGCAGCTGAAAAAGAAAGCCGCCGCCGTGCCCGGTAACGTCGATTTGATCGAAGTGTGGATCGATCATCTCCCGAAAGATCTTGATCCGGATGCGATTATTGGTGCATGCCATAGACCGCTGATTATAGTCAACAAACCGCGGCGCGAGCGCGGACTTTGGCGAGGAAGTGAGGCTGCCCGAATTCAAAGATTATTGCATTTTATTCGCCACGGCGTTGCCTTCATAGACATTGGAATGGATAGTGGCGACGGGCCGATTAAAGCGCTTGTGAAAGAGGCGCGGAAAGCGCGTGGCAAATCGAAAAAAAAGACAAAAATCATAGTTTCGTATCATAATTTCACTTTGACGCCGCCGGTAAAAATACTGGAGGAAAAAGTGAAAAAAGGATTTGCTCTTGGAGCGGATATGGTAAAAATTGCAACTTTCGCCCGAAGTGAGGAAGATAACATAACCGTTATAAGCCTTTTGGAGGGGATAAAAAAGCCGCTGATAGCGCTATGCATGGGGGAAAAAGGAAAAATAAGCAGGCTGGCGGGAAAGCGGTTGGGTTCGGCCGTAAACTATTTGGCGATTGGCGCAGGGGCAAAATCGGCGCCGGGACAACTCACAATAACTGAATACGAAAGATTTGATTGTTTTTTCAAAAAAAATTAAGATTCTCCCGCTATAACGATAAAAAATGAAAATAGGAATAGTTGGACTGCCCAACGTCGGAAAATCCACACTCTTCAACGCAGTGACCCGCAGTCGGGGAGCCAAG
>JAHJEW010000128.1 GCA_018825335.1 Patescibacteria group bacterium
CGCCAAGAAAATCCGCAACATCGATTTTTTTCAACATCGCATAAGCATCCTCCCCCAAAATATCTTTCATAAAACAAATCTGAATCTGCCCCGTGTGGTCCTGCAGACGGGCAAAAGTAAGACGCCCGTGCGGGCGCATCAGCATAATGCGACCGCAGGTTATAATGTCGGCGCGCGGCTTACCCCCAATAACTTCCAAATCCCGCGGCGCCTCCTTTTCCCCGGCCGCGCGCGCCTGGGCCGCGGTATGCGAGCGCGCAAATCTCTCCGGATAAGGCTGCGCGCCCGCGGCGCGCAAATCCGAAACCTTCTTCTTACGATCTTCAAACTCGCTAACCGGCGAACCATTTACAGACTTATCATCAGTCATTTTAATTCAGAAAAAATGCCACCCAAGTGTAGCATAAACAGGTGGTGGGCGTGAACACGAGTTCAGGCGGTTGCTAGCCGGGCTCCTATAAAGAATTATTTAATAGCAATGGCGGTTGACGGGGGGGATTATATGTTATCATATTCCGATATAAATTCTTTTCCTCCCCTAACCAAAACAAAAATGAAAAAGAAAACAATGTACATAATCGCAGGTCTGGCCGTAGTGGCCGTAGCGGCAGTCGCCATCGTCGGCAGCGGAGGCGAAATCTTCCAGGGCCGCCTTGGCAACCTGAATTTCAATGCAAGCCGCAGTCAACCGACGGCACCAGCAGCAAGCAGCAATACACAGGCCGCAAAAATCAATCCATCAAGTGTGGGTTCTGTAATCACGTCTACTGAACCAAAACTAATGGCTTTACCTACAAACGATACATACAAGAATGGTGGAAAACATTTAAATCTGTTGAATTTCAGAATTACTGCAGGAGCTGAACAGTTAAATCTTCAACATAATAATACTACTATCTCAATATATTTGGAAAAAAATGGGAAAAGTATAAACAAGGATTTTTCTTCCGACAGTATTAAATGGAATAATTGTACCTTGGATCAAGGGGGTACTACTTACAAAGCAAGTTCAGACAATGCTTATTACATGGGTATTCCAGGGAATTGGGGAGTCAATTTTTGGATGAACTTAGCTCCAATTAAACCTTATCAATCAATGGATTTTTCATTATATTGCAATGTTACTGCAAAATCGGGAGACTCAATTGACGCAGGTGTTTGGAATATTATAGATATTAATCTTGGAAATATTTTAGGTCACTTTGCATCTAATGAAAGCGGGAAAAGGGCACAAGGCCCATTGTTTTACGTCCAATAAATAGAATCCAAATAAGTTAAAGAGAGCTCTGAATATTTATGATAGGGCTCTCTTTTAATAATAGCCGTTGAGGAAATACATCCACTAAATCTCAGTACGCACTATGGGCAAACTTTTTCATAGTTTTAGCATAGAGTAAGGCTTTACTGGATTTTGCTAAATACATATTAGGAAAACAAAAAAATGCACATTCCAAAATAATTATCAAAATTCTTCAAATTGTATTGTTAGGATATATAGTTGATGAAGTGAAAAAAGGATGATTTAATTTTCACAATTAAGTAACAATTTAAAAACCAAAACTTGACAACACTACAAAATATGGTAACATGAAAACCTGTACAGTAATACCTAAACACCCCATGTCCAAACTAAACAACCTCCTTGCCGCCGCAGCCCTAACCGCAGCCCTTTCTACCCCCGGTTGCGCCGACGACTGCGAAGTTATCAGCGCCGACGAAAACTCCCCGCAACTATCATCCTCGGCGGAAGTACTTTCATATTGCGCATCTAACAAAAATGCGGCACTGGCCTGCCTAAAAGTTGACGACAGTGGAGATAAAGTGGACTGCAGCGCGCCCGTATTTGAATGCAGCACGCCGGGCCTTCAGCAAAAAATGGAAGAACTCTTTTCTACCGGTGGTGGCCAATACTGCGTTGAAGATCCCGCGCAGCTGCAGGCAAATCTTTAAAGCATTCATCCGGTCCGTACCGTATGATACAGACTCTGATACAATTTGGATAAACATTTATATTGAAATAAACTATAATAAAGGCGGTTTCATTAACGAAAATAGGTAATGCCCCCAAAAAATATTGCCGACCTGAAGAAAATAGTTGTTCCATTTGCCAAGAACCATAATGTTAATTATATAGCGGTTTTTGGATCATTCGCGCGCGGGAAAGCAAAAAAACAAAGTGACATAGACCTGCTTGTCAGTTTTTCCAAACCAATTTCACTATTGGATCTAATATCCATGGAGCTGAAACTCGGAGAAAAAATGAAAAAAAAAGTCGATCTGGTTACAAAAAAAGCACTTCATCCAAAAATTGCAAAATATATAAAAAAAGACCTGAAAATTTTATATGAAAAATGACGGCATATATCTGGAACACATTCTTGAAGCGATAAAATCTATTAAAGCATATACAAAGGATGCAAAGATTGACGATTTTGTTAAGAATGAAATGATGCGGGAAGCGGTAATAAGAAAACTGGAGATTATTGGTGAAGCTGCGCGTAACATCTCCGCCGGGACGAAAGCGAAAATCAAAGAAATCGAATGGCCTGCTGTGGCGGGCATGAGAAACAGGCTCATCCACGAATATTTTGATGTAAATTTTGATTTGGTGTGGGAGACCGTTAAAAAAGATTTACCGAAATTGCGAAAAGCAATTCGGCAATATTTGAAAGCAAAGTAGAAAAATCCCCCCTACTCCAACCCGCATATTCCTGCCCTAGAATTAATCCTTTGGCCCATTTATAAAAAACAGTATCGTGGAAACATGTTCAATCCAGTGGTAAATCCGTTTTCAAAGTACGCCGACAAAACCGAAAAAAAAGTCGACCGGCTTTTAAATGGCACCGCAATCAAAAGCGGTATTGAAATACGCCAAAAACTGCTGAAGCTGATGCAGGAAAATTTGGTTGTTGTAAATCTATGGCTGGAAAGGCGATTTAAAGGTTACAGGTACCTTAAAAAAAGTAAAAGAAAGCTGTTTTACCGCAACACAGAGCAGATAGTAGCCGAATTCAACAATTTCAGGAAAACATTCAGGTGCGATGAAAAAGCCCTGCTTGCGGAACTTTCAACCCATGGATTCACCGCGCAGACCGGTGACCGGAAAAGCAGAATCAAATACATATACGAAATCATGAATTTCCTTAAGCCCGGTAAATATTATCAGTACCTTGAAGGCGCCAGCTTCGGGAAACTGCTCGCGGACATTACAAAGGAAAAAATGATCGGGGACTGCAACCAGATCACAACTTTTTATATGTTTCTTTATTCGCTGAACTACCCGATTGCAGATCTAAAAATAAAACTTCTGCCGGGCCATGTATGTCTTCATTATGAAGGGATAGACATAGAAGCCACCGCCGGCATTTTCAAGCAGTACGACAAATACGACAAACTTCTGCCGGCTGTTGAAATCATCACAACAAATCTTCTGGATACGTGCGATTTTAGGGATAAAACCCTTCAAATCGATGCAAGATCATACATAAAAGCCGCGGAACTTGCGTACAGGATCAGTGAATCAAATGAAACCGTAAACAATAATCTGCAGGTCGCCTACCGCAACCTTGCCGTTGAATCCGCCAAAAAATACGACTTCGATACCGCGAAATTCTTCGCATCCAAACTTGACGATCAAGAAATAATGAGGAACATAATGGAACAAGAAGGATGGTATTACTACAAAAACAATAATTTTGACCAGGCACTAAAAATCTTCCAGAGCATACCCGACCCCAAAATGGTCAAAGCCTGCTACGGCGAAAAATACAATGAAATACAAAGAAAGGTCGCGGACATAAACACCGTGGAAAAGCACAAAGCCCACATGGCCGACTACCGGAAAATGATAGAACTCGCGGGAAAAATGAAAGACTACGACCTGCAGGCAAAACTGAAAAAATTCGTGGATTCGCTTAAATAAAGTCATCTCTTTGTATAGAGTGAACTCTACTCCCCACCCGCATATTCCTGCGCGTGGCGGCTCTTGTCTATGCTCAAAAACCGCATCTGCTCCTTCTTGAACGCAAGCTCAATGCGTCCGATCGGGCCGTTTCGGTGTTTCCTGATATACAAATCCGTAAGTCCGGGCCGCTCACTGTCCTCTTCGTAATAGTCCTCGCGATACATCATCATAACCACGTCGCTGTCTTGCTCTATTGCTCCCGAATTGTGATTACAAAGCCCAAAACCCGCTATCCAGCTTGCCGGACCCGGCACAGTTAAATCATAAACATCCTCTATCCCGACGTACTCGATTTTTTTAATTCGATCCCAAAAAATGTCGTCTCTGCAATAGGATCGCAAATAATCATTATTCAAAACTTCCGCGTATTCCTCCAGAACCGCGCGCGAAGGAGCAAAACCAAAATGCGACGCGCCGCCGTAAGAAGTACCGCGAAGCGCAGCCATCCGCCTTTGGGTAATACCTGCAAGAAGCATAAAATCTTTCACGCGGTCAAAAATTTGTTGCGGCACAGTATCCACATTTGTATTAGCTTTGACGCCTCCCAGGGCAGCGGATAAAACCTTCGCCTGCGCAGCCCTCGGCCCGAAAGCGCCAATCGTATCCAAAAAAGTTTTCATATCTTCGGCTCCGGTAATGCGAACCATGTGGGACTGTCGATACCCCTTCTTTTGTACCGTCTGGATCCTCGCCATAATCCCAAAACGCAGTAGCAACGTCGAAACTCCTTCGGCCAGGGCGTGGCTTGTTGTGGCATAATGAATAACATGACTGCCTTTCTGTCCATCCTTCCTTGTATAAATAGTTCCGTCCGTCGCCCACAAATGCCTAAGCAGCAAAGCAGCCTGTTTATTATTGAACCGGAACACGACATCGGGGAGAACCTTCTCATGCGATCTCTGTCCAAAAATACCCAGATCCCTAAGCCATTTATTCACTCCCGCAGGCGCCCAGCGGTTACCGTTACCTGTAATCAGCAGTTGATGCCAGCTGCGGCGACCTTTATAACGCTTAACGCACGCCCCAAACTCTTTCTCCGCCGCCTTTTTAACGATGCGACTATTCTCCTCGGAATTAGTAGTATAGCGCATAGGCTGTCCCTGCAGATAGCTGCCGTCGCCAATAAGCTGACCAAGCAGCGCCACCCTCTTTTCCGGCCAGACAACAGGATTTTCCGGCTCCGGCAAAACGCGCGCAACAGCCACGCAATCATCAGCCGCCAATTTGCCGATTTCAGCCCATCCTTCAGCGGTTAATATTCTGTGCTTTTTCGTAGCTTTTATTGACCGCCCGCTCGCCAGAGTTACCTTGTAAACGGGCTTACTGCCGACATTCCAAACCAGATCGCTCTTTGCCGTGATGATTTTCCTATTCTCATCGACCGCCAGAACTTCCGGCGTTTTGCCAACAAGTTCGCTGACCGCCGCCCGCGACCCATCCGCCAAAGTCACCAGAGTATCCCCCGTTACGCATTCACGTAAATCACTTAACTGCGGAATCTTGCTGGGACGCAGCTCCACCGCGCGGGAAAGCTGGGACAATGCCAGAATCGGGATGCGAAGCTCACGCGCGAGCGCCTTTAAAGAGCGCGAAATTTCCGAAATTTCCTGCACGCGGTTGGTCTGAAATCCGTGCCTTCCGGTGCTCATAAGCTGCAGATAATCAATAATCAAAAAGTTCAGCCCGTGCTCCATTTGCAGCCTTCGCGCCTTGGCGCGCAGCTCGGAGATCGAATTACCGACCGAATCGTCAATAAAAATCTTCATCGAATACAGCTCATCCATAACATTGCCGATTCGCATAAAGTCTTCTTCGGTCAATTTGCCCGTGCGCAGCTTCCACGAATCAACCTCCAGAAGAGAGCAGAACATGCGCTCAACCAGCTGCTCTTTGGACATTTCCAGAGAAATCAGACCGACGGAATAGCCCTTTTTGGCCACATTCTGGGCGATATTCAAAGCCAGAGAGGTTTTTCCCATGGAAGGACGCGCCGCCAGCACAACCAGATCGGACGGCTGAAGGCCGGATAAAATATTATCAAGATCCTTAAATCCCGTTGGAATACCGCGATATTTATCTCGCGTGGCGGGATCGTGAAGTTCCGTTACTTTGTCATAAGTGGTGCTCAAAACCTCTTTAATGTGTACGAACCGATCCTTCAAAAACGTCTGTGACACGCCGAAAAGCGACTTTTCCGCCTGCTCGAGCAGATCTTCTATCGGGGTCGATTCATCGAACCCGCAGGCCGTAATGTCGGCGCCAGCTTTAATAAGTTTTCTTAGTGTGGATCGATGCTTGACAATCAGCGCGTACTGATAAACGTGCGTGGAAGTCGGCACCTCGTTGGCCAGAGAAGCCAGATACGAAGCTCCGCCGACCTGCTCCAGTTTTTTCCGCTCCTCCAGTTTGTTTGTAACGGTCAAAAGATCAATCGGCGTGCGCTTGTCGTACAGGTCGAAAATCGCCTGATAAATAAGAGCGTGGCTCTCATGATAAAAATCCTCCGCCAGTAAAAGATCGGCGATTTTCATGATCGCTTCTTTATCCAGCAGCAGACTGCCCAGCGTGCTGCGCTCCGCTTCCAGATTATGAGGGGGGACTTTCAGGTGATCCTGATTCATTAGGAAAAATTTAGAATTTTTTTAAGTTCCTGATGCTAGAATGGGGATTCCAATTCTTGCACACGCACAATGGGAAGTCAAAGTAAGCGCACGGGCGGGCTTGGAGAAGCGCTTGCGCTCAAGTACCTGCTGCAAAAAGGCTATGGACTAATCAAGAAAAACCACTTCATTCGCGGCGGGGAAATCGACCTGATTTTAAAAAAAGATGGTATACTCGTCTTCGTTGAGGTAAAAACAAGAAGAAGCACGGCCTTCGGCGCGCCGGAAGGCGCACTCACTCCACTAAAAAAACAAAAGTTGCTCCGCGCGATAAGAACTTATTTAATGTCGCATCCTGGCCTTGCAGAGCACGCAATCGGCCCATGGCGCTGCGACCTCATCGCCATCGAAATCAAAGGCGGAACGGCGCAAATAAAACATTTCACTAACATCTTCGCAGTATGATGCCTGAAGAAACACGAAAAAAATTATACATCGGACTGATTATAGGCCTGGCGGCGGCAGCCGTCCTGTTCATTGTTTGGGCGATGTTCCTGAACCGCGGAACACTGACCATAACTGCAAAAGCGCCGTTTAACGTGGAAGTGCAGGGAGTGCGCACGGAAAGCTGTTCCGAATCCCCATGCACCATTACACTGGCCCCGCACGACTACAAAATCACCCTGCAAAAAAGCGGATACAAAAGCGTTTCTTTGGATGTGAACGTACCCATCGGCGGCGATCACAAAGAGGACGTGGAATTTGAATTCATCCCCGTTATTTCAAAGCGCGGCGCCGAATCCGACCTGAAACTATTCAGCCCCCCGGAACTAGCGGCGGATACCGAAACTATAGCCGCATCCCCGCAAACACCGCTTTTCTACGAAGACAACTACGTCGCATACCTGCAGCGCGATCCTGAAAGCAAAAGACAAACACTGTACGTCCGCTCTGCAGCCTACGGCCAGCTCTCGGAGCCGACAGTCGCGACATCCTTCATCCGAACAATTCTGGACTACGAAATCTTCCCCAACATAGAAGACGCAAACAAAGTCGCTTTGCTGGATAAAACCGCGACCATTCCCCCCGTAGTAACACTTTATATGGTCGACCTGACCGAAAAAACCCGCAACGCAGTCCTCACTTATCCATACATAAACGGCCTAAAATGGATAAAAGGCGGCGACGATTTTTTCTTTGAAGCGATAGGAGAAGGCGAAGTCAGCTCCTCAATCTACAAGTACAATTCGCAGACCGGCGAAGCAATCAGGCTGGCCCTGAAAACGCAAATAGACAATGTTGCGGTAATTTCCGCCGACCGGATTTTGGCCGCGATAAACGAGTATTCGCCCGCCGCCGCTATTACTGCGGGCACCACCGAACTCGCAGCCACGCCGGAGGCCGCTTCCACCACCACGGCCGCCCCACAAACCGGCCAGATCGCCTTTATTGACTACGGAGTTCCCGACAGCAAAGCCCGCCTGATCACCGTGGAATCGTCCCTTCCCCCCGTTGAAAAAATCCAACTTGAGCCGGACAAAAAAAGCCTGATCTTCCTGGCGGCGGGTGATGTTTATGAACTGCGGTTTGAGGAATAGAGTGAGAGGCCGTGTCGTGGCCCGGGCCAAGTAAACCGGTGGAGGCAATCCGAAAAAACGGCTATAACATTTATCCGGTCTTAAAATTTAACAAAACTTTATCTCCGCATAATGTCGTCCGTGTAAAGTGCGGGCATGGCGACCAAAATTTTATCATGTCAAACCCGCGGGCTGGAGGGCAATCTGATTGAAGTGGAGGTGGATATTCTGCAGGGACTCCCCGCTTTTTCTATTGTGGGATTGGGCGATGCGGCCGTGCAGGAGGCAAAGGAGCGCGTCCGGTCGGCAATGAAAAATTCCAAAGTTGACTACCCGCAGCAAAAGAAAATAATCAACCTGGCGCCCGCGCACGTTAGAAAGCACGGGCCGCATTTTGACCTGCCAATAGCCATTGGGCTTCTTGCGGCATCCGGGAAAATCACTTTTTCGGCCCAACAAAATACAAAGGCGGCTCCGCAAAATGTAATTATTGTAGGGGAGCTTGGCCTGGATGGCTCCGTGCGGCCGATAAACGGCGTTTTGACCATGGTTCTCTTCGCGAAAAAAAACAAATATCCAACAATAATAATTCCGGC
>JAHJEW010000129.1 GCA_018825335.1 Patescibacteria group bacterium
TCCCAGACAAGCTGGTACATTAAATACGCCTGCTTTGCAAAGGCCTTCGGACTCATGAGAACCGATTACAACGGCAACTTCAACCCTGCGCAGCCAATGACGCGCGCGGACGTTGCAGACCTGTTCTACCAGTTTGAAATGCGCGGCCTGTTTGATGGATACAACACGGTTTACTACGACAACTACTACGGCAATTTCAATTCCAGCTATTACATGACTCCGGGCTACGGTTATCAATACGGTTACTAGACCTGAATATAGTTACAAAGAGTGATCAACGGGAAAAACCCCGCCAACTACGGCGGGGTTTTTCTTTTACGGCGGGGAATGCTAGAATGAGCGCATGAAAGCACAAAGGACAGGAGCAATGGTGGGTTTTACACTCGGAATGACCGCGGGCCTTTGCGCGACCTCACGGCAGGCAAGAAACTGGATAAAGGGCAAACTGCCGCAAAGTCTGCGCCTTAAAAATCGCAATATTATAGATGCAGCGGAAACGGGATGCAGAGTGCCCCGCGAAAGCCCGTTAAAGCGCTTTAAACGGAAGATACGCAGCCATTTCGCCATTTCCGCCCGCGCTCGTATCATCCGCAGACAAAAAAGCAAAATATCATGAAGTTTACGCCGGTATATTCAGTGGCAGTTTTGGGCCCTAAAAACACATATAGCGATTTGGCGGCCCAAAAGTATGCGGGGGAAATACAGGAAACAATATATTGCGACTCAATCGCGGATGTTTTCGAAATGGTGGAATCCGGCAGAGCAAAACAAGGAGTTGTACCATTGGAAAACATGATTTACGGCACCGTTCGCGAAACTCTGGACGAGTTGTATAAAAAAAATGTTCATATTGTTGCTAAATTCAATTTGCCTATTCGCCATGCACTTGTCGCAATGCCGGGAGCGCGCAAAAAGGAAATAATAACCATCTCTTCTCACGATCAGGCGCTTGCGCAATGCAGAATATACATTCGTAAACATTTTCCTCGCGCCCGTCTGCTGCAAACAGCATCCACAATGGCCGCTTTTGATACGATAATTGGAGAACACGATACAAGCGCAGCAGCAATAATACCTTATGAAATAGCCAGAAAACTGGATTGCGCCATCCTCGCGGATAAGATAGTGGACAACCCGCAAAACAGAACCACGTTTATTGCCATAAAAAAAGGAGCCGTGCCGCGCAATACGCCAGCTGGCGCGAATGAGGGAAAAGGCTCACCCAGGACCTCCATAGCCTTTGCCTTCGGTAAGGACAGGCCCGGCGCGCTCTCGGAAATTTTCCGGGAGTTCGCAGAAGCAAAAATCAATCTAAGCCATATAGAATCCCGTCCATCTCCGGAGGAATTCGGTAAATACGTTTTTTATATGGACTTTCTGGGCCATCCCGAAGAAGATTGTACAAAAAAAGTGCTCAAAAATATTTCCGGAAAAGTGGCCAAACTGAAAATACTGGGCGTGTACTAACTGGTATAAATACGCATGGCCCTTATACCCCGGAGCGCAGCTCCTTCATCATCTTCACGCGGCTTTCTATCAACCCGGCCGTGCCTATGTCTGAACGATAAAATACCGGTCCTTTAATGCGGTCGCAGGCGCCGGCGGCAAGCTTCTCCGCCGCCTCAATTGTATCCGCAATACCAACAAGGCCGACCGCCCGCGAAGAGCTTAGCATAAGCCCCGCCGGCGTTTGATCCACCGACGCATAATACATGCGCACATCCGCCGGCATCTCTTCAATCGTAATAACTTCACCCTTTCTGGGATTGTCAGGGTAGCCCTGCGGAACAATATATTTGCATACCGTAGCCTTATTTTCGAACTTCACCGGCAGACTTGCAAGATCGCCCTCAATAATGGCCTCGCAAACATGAACAAAATTTGTATTCAAAATGGGGAGCACGTTCATTGCTTCCGGATCGCCGAAGCGCGCGTTGAACTCAATAAGCTTTACTCCGCTTGCAGTGGCAATAAATCCGCCATACATAATTCCCTTGAACTCGCAGCCCGTTTCCTTAAAAAGCGCCGCCGCGACTTGCCTTATAATTTCCGCCGCTTTATCTATATCTTTCTGTGACAAAAAGGGGAGCAGATGGTCTGGGGCGCTATAAGATCCCATTCCTCCGGTATTTGGTCCCTTATCGCCATTAAAAGCCCGCTTATGGTCCTGAACGGCCGGCATTAGCGCAATATCAACCCCATCGCAGAAACTCATTAAACTGAACTCCTGCCCGACAAGCTTTTCCTCAATTATCACCCTGCCGGCCGCCTGCAAACATTCCACGGCATACGCAAGCCCTTCCGTCTCATCCGCCAGATGATCTCCCGAAACTTTTACCCCCTTGCCGCCCATAAGACCGTCCGCTTTAACCACATAACTTCTGCCAAGTCCCCGCAAAAACTCTCCCATCCCATCATCACTGAAAAAAACCTTAAAATCCGGATTCCCGGCAATACCGTATTTCTTTACAAGATCACGTGTAAACGACTTTGAAGATTCCAGCCTGGCAACGGTTTTAAGCGGCGCCACCGAGCGAATATCAAGCTCAAGCAGCATATCCGCCACGCCGTCGGCAATCGGATCATCCGGCCCTATGAAAGCAAAATCAGGCTTCACCTTCAGCGCAAAATCCCGCATCGCGCCAAAATCCCTCATCCCTCCGACGAAGTAGTCTTCGGAAAGCTCAATTAATCCCGGATTCCTGACTTTGCCATAAGTAAAAACCTGTGCGCCGGCTTTCTTCAAAGTTTCGCCTATAACATGCTCCCGCGCCCCGTTTCCTATAAGTAAAACTTTCTTCATATTAAAAAAAAGTACATCCAGAGTGTACTCAGTAAAACCGCGGCGTTCAACCCCCCGTTAAAGTAAAAAATCAATCACCCCACTTGTATTTATCCATTTCTGCTTTAACCAATGCCTGTAAACGCCTGATTTCAAACAGCCCGAATTTACCTGACGCGACAATCTTTTCCGCAGCTTCTCTGAAATTTTCGTCAATACTTAGAACTTGTGCGCCGGCTCTCCCTTGACTGCCGACAAGTGTCTGTTCAATGGTAAAAAGGTAATTACCAAGAATAATAAAAAAATCGTCGCCCCAGCATTGACGGGTTAATTTGCTCCTTACGGGGGAAATATCCAGTCCCATATTTATGCACCTTGAATAAATGGCCATGACTGAGGCATTACCGGCAGCCAGATAACCAAAAGCATCGGGAATACCATCATCGTTTGCGCAGTTATCCTTGGAAAAAAGAGCAAATTCCCCGCATGCTTTACCTGTACAACGGATAATTTCATTTACCCGTGCAATGTTATTTTTCCCATCTGCATCTTCCGGCAAACGCTCGCATTGTCCAAGATCGCTCAAGCCTTTTTCGGGAATTTCTCCTGCCATAAGTAGATTATTTATCCGAATCATTTTCATCAAGCCAGTAGGCCCTGGACCAGGCTTCACCCAGCCAATCATCAAGTTTTTTCAGTTTTTCAATGTCAAAAGAACCGGGCTTATTGACCACGGTAGCTGCAAACTTCCTGGCGGCAAGATCAAAAGAAGGGTCCGGATGGGCGTAAATAACACGACATTTCTGTTCTTTTACCTTCAGGCAATGCAAAAGCGTCTTAACATACTCTACAATATGACGATAAATCTCAGCCGGTTCACGGTCTTTCCTTCTGTTAATGCGTGCAAGCAAAGGAGTGGTATCAATTATTGGCATTTCTGCAAGCTGATTAATAGCTTTTTGCAAATTGGGCTCCTGTTCCATGGCTTGCTCAAGGACAGTCATGGCACGCTCATGAGTTTCCTCTGTGGGAAGGCGGCCGATATACGAAATCGACGCCCTATCCTGCTTTACCCCTTCAAGAGCGTTTGCCCCCTCATTCCAACCTGAATCTCTGTCCAAATCGGCCATATGCAAAAAGGAATATAAAAATAGGATAGTTTTATATCACTATTAGGAGCTCAAGTCAAATCTATTCAAAACGAATATCTTCACCCCTTGAAGGCACTTTGACAGCAATAATACTAAATGAAGAATCTTCAATTTCAGCATTTCCCTGACGCTTTTCAGCTTCCAGAATTATTTCATCGCAAACACCCCTTAAATTCTTTCCGCCTGTTCTGATTTCCATGAAAAATCTATTTCCAAGCTGGACATGAGGAACGCCCTTGTCCGTCGGAATCGATTTCATTAATTCGTCATTGGCGATTACAAGGATATCTCCGGCCATCACGGTGTCGGAGCTCATGCCATTGGTCATGGAAATTTTTCTGACTTGGCCGAGATCGGGATTCACAAGCAAACAATGATTGTTTCCACTGTTGGCGATGCGAAGATTATAGCTTCTGGTTCCCTCAAAATCCTCCCAGTCAAGTTCCAGTCCGGTCATGCTTAAAAGCTTGTTTTCAATGCCGAACTCGGTCTTTACTGCTTCAGCATTGTCTTTGGCCTGCCCGAAAACCTTTTCCAAAGAAGCATTAGGATGAACAGCCTCTTCAATACCCGCCTTTGCGGCGGCGACGGTCGCAATATCCGCCGCCTGCCTGTCATGTTGCGGGCCGTGGGCCAGCATGACACGCAAGCGATTCTTGTCTTCATTAAAACAAACCATAATACCGTCATGATTCGAAGGGGTCTGTCCGGGAGAAAATTTAGCGTATAGGATTTCATCCAGTGAGCCGATTTGACCGGATTTTTCGCTTGGTCCGCTACTAACAAACATTCCCGGAGGGAAATCAACATTCACTTCATTCAGTTTACTCTCCAGCAGAACCTGTCCGTCGCTGAATTCCAGAACATCCTCACCGGAAATGTCCGGAGATGGAGTCCCGGCCTCTTTTGCCTTTACACCAACCTGTTGTTGTAGCTCTTCCGGCTTTGGAGGAGTGGAAGCCGTATATGCGAATTTATCTTCTTGTTTCTTTTCTTCCCGCTTTTCCTCTTCAAATTGTGAAATACCCGGATAAGGCTGGGTTTTTCTGGCCGCGTTGTCTTTTCTTCCTGGCATATAAATAAAAAAATCTTTAAATAATCATATCATTATACAACTAACCATTAAGTATGGCAAGTCGAAGGAGCACAGGAATACTTATACTCCAAAAAAAAGAGATCCATTACAAAACTAAACCAGGCTCATTTGATCTTCCTTGGAATCTTCCTCGCCATGGGGGAAATACTCGTCGCTTTCCTGGGCCGATCCGCGGCTCAGCTCGGCCTTATTTAGCATTTCTTCCGTAATGTCGTTGGCGGGATATTTTCCACCCATGCAGGCGTAGCAGAAATTGGTAATTTTGGGATTACCTCTTTTTGCGGCGGACAGAAGTTCTTTTTCGTCCTGATAAATAAGCTTGTCGGCACCGATGAATTTTGCAATCTCCTCCGTTGTAAGACCGTTGGCAACAAAATCCTTGCGCGAAGGCATATCTACTCCGTAAAGGCAAGGATTCACAAGTGGCGGAGCCGTTGAGGCGAAATAAACCTTGCGCGCGCCTGCGGCGCGCACCATTTCAACAATCTTTTTGGATGTGTTGCCTCTGACAATCGAATCGTCCACAAGCAGCACATTGCGCTTTCTAAGCTCCAGAGGTACAGCATTAAGCTTATAATGAATGGATTTTTTCCGGATCTCCTGGCCGGGCATAATGAAAGTCCTGCCAACGTAGCGGTTTTTCACCAGTCCTTCGCGGTATTTGACTCCAAGCGCCTGCGCAAGAGGAAGTGCGGCGCTGCGCGAGGAATCGGGGACGGGAACAACAACATCAATATCCAGATTCATCTTCTTAATCTTCTTTGCCAGCGATTCACCCAGACGCAGACGCGTCTTATAAACGCTTACATCGTCTATAATTGAATCCGGCCTGGCCAGATACACATGCTCGAAAATGCAGGGGGCCCATTTCCTTTTTACCACCTGCTTGTTATAAACATTGCGCTGGTTATCGATAAAATAAACCTCTCCCGGCTGAACATCTGCCATGAATTCAAAACCGAGAGTGTCCAGAGCAACACTTTCCGATGAAAACATGTATTCCGGGAACATGTCAGCATCCCTCTTCCCAAAACAAAGCGGCCTGATTCCGTAAGGATCGCGGAAAGCAAGAAGCCCGTAGCCCGCTATGAGGGCGATAACGGCATAACTGCCTTTCAAGCGCCTGAAAACGCTTTCCATCGCCTTGAAAAGAAGTTCAGGTGTAATTTCCTTTTTTCCAAGTTCCAGAATCTCGTTGGCCAGAACATTCAGAAGCAGCTCTGAATCGGAGGTGGTGTTCAGGTAGCGAATATTTTTTTTACTTACCTCCTCTTTAAGCGCATCGTAATTGGTAAGATTGCCGTTATGGATAAGAGCAATCCCAAAAGGGGAGTTCACAAAAAACGGTTGCGCCTCTCCGGCGTCATAACCGCCGGCCGTGGGATAGCGCACATGGCCTATTCCAACGTTTCCAAGTAGCCGCATCATATTTTTGGTATGGAAAACATCACGAACCAGCCCATTGCCTTTCTTCAGATGAAAATGGTTTCTGAAAGTCATAATGCCCGCGCTGTCTTGTCCGCGATGCTGTAAAACTGTCAGACCGTCGTAAATCTGCTGGGCGACGGGTTTATTTGAGGCGATACCAAGGATTCCGCACATAGTTTTTTTGAGTTAAGAAAGGGAAGGGTTTTGCTTGTGAACGGCTTTTATAACATTGTTCATCAGGCAGGCGACCGTCATCGGTCCGCACCCGCCCGGAACGGGAGTAATAAAAGACGCTTTTTTTGAAACAGTTACAAAATCACAGTCGCCGACCAGTTTACCGTCCTCCGTTCTGTTAATGCCAACATCAACCACAACCGCGCCCTCTTTCACCATATCCGCGGTAATAAGCCCCGCTTTTCCTACGGCAACAACCAAAATATCCGCCCGCTTTGTGTGGGCGGAAAGATCGACGGTCTTACTGTGGCAAGCCGTGACGGTCGCACCGCGATTCAATAGCATAATCGCAACCGGCTTCCCTACAATATTACTTCTTCCCACAATAACAGCCTCTTTTCCCTCAACGTCAATTTTAGCGTGCTCCAACATTTTTATTATCCCAAGGGGCGTGCACGGCGCAAGATCCTCAAACCTCGTGCTTAAAAACATTTTCCCAAGGTTATACGCCGTAAATCCGTCAACATCTTTTTGCGGCGCAACGGCTTTAATAATATCCGGCTCATAAATATGCTTCGGCAGCGGCAGTTGAACAAGAATCCCGTGCACGGAATCGTCCTCATTCAGCCCGCGAATAACTTCTATCAGTTTTGCCGTATCCATCTCGTCGGCGCCGAATTTCATAATCTCACATTCAACACCGACAGTCTGTGAAGCTTTCTCTTTTGATTTTATATAAGACAAAGAGGCCGGATGATCTCCGACCAGAATAATTACAAGTTTTGGCTGAATTCCTTTATTTTTAAGCTCCGCAGCATCGCTCTGTAACTTTGTGTACATCTCTTGAGCGATGAATTTACCATCCAACAAATTCATGGATGAACGGAAATTTTAAAGGATAGAACGGGATGCATGCTATCACTATGTGCCTCTATTATCAAGCAGATCGAGCGCCAAACTCATGCAAAAATTTTTCTACCGCATCCCAGATCAATTTTGCCGTATCATTAATATGCCGCTGTAAATGTACAACCTTCCAGTGACCATCCTTTGCCCGTTGCCGGAGTATTTCATCAACGTGCCGGATCAAATCTTCATTTGATTCGTGTCTGTGCAAAGGCTCAACCGCATTAAGCGATCTCTCACCAACCAGAAGAATAGAAAAATCTTCCTCCAAAAGCCCGCGGTTCAGATCTTCCATCCAGACTTCATCAAGACCTTTGGCCGTTCCCCAGGCAATACCCGTTTGCGTGTAATCCTCCGCAACCACAATTTTTCCCATGGAAAGCATTTCCTGAAGTTGCGGTTCAAAATCCCTGCGATTCTCCCTGAATAACATTTGCAGATCTTTCTCGGAAACCTGCTGCTCACCGTCCGATCTTAAAATTTCGTTAATTTGCGGACCGGTCGGCTGCAGATCGTAAATGGGATACTTAATATAAACCGCATCGTAGCCCTCCTTATTCAGCCTTTCCACTAGCCGTTTTGCATGTGTGGATTTGCCGATGTTATTAATCCCGTACAGCGTTATGAAGGCTCCTTTTCTCATTGAGTTTGGATTTATGTTGTCTGTCCGTACTGCCAAAACCGCCGCGGCTCACCACCCGCAAATCATCAACCTCCCGCCACACCAATTTATCCACGCGCACAAAAAGGCCCTGCGCAATCTTGTCGCCGCGGCCCACAACAACCTCTTCATCCGTAAAATTATAAACCTGAATTTTAACCTCATCTTCCGGCCCGCAATAATCATGGTCAATAATCCCGATTCCGTGAGGCGTCAGAAGTCCCATTTTCCGCGGAGTGGAGCTGCGCGCGGCGACGGTAAGCATATAACCGTCAGGAACTTCCACTATAATATTCCCCGGCACAAGCGCCAGACTTCGCGGAGGAACAATCGTCTCCGCGCGCGCCAGAATATCGAACCCGACGCTGCCGTCAGTTTCATACTGTGGCAGCGGCAGATCTTTATCCAGACGTTTTATTTTCACGTTCATGGGCCCACTGTACACGATAGATATGGCAGTCGACAAGCGCAAAAAAAGCTGATACCATAATACTCATGAACAAAACTCGCAAAATTGATTTCGCGGTGGGCGGACAGGCCGTTATTGAAGGAGTTATGATGAGGTCGCCCGGGTTCATAACCGTCGCCGTCCGCAAAAATAGTGGCAAAATAAAAGTGAAAGACGAAACTTTCGTTGGAATTTCCGGCCGCGTAAAACTTTTTGCTCTGCCCTTTGTCCGCGGAGTGGCCAATCTTTTTGAGATGATGATTGTAGGTACGCGCATGCTGAATTATTCCGCCAACGAATCGCTGGATCAGGAGGAGGAGGAGCCGGAAACCGCCGCGCAAAAACTGCTGACAACCGTTTCTTTCGGTTTTTCAATTGTCTTCGCTCTGGGCATAAGCCTTTTCCTCTTCAAGTTTGTTCCTCTCTGGATAACGGAATATCTTAGTCATACCTTTACGGTTCTTACCGAAAAATACATACTCTTCAACCTGGTTGATGGCATTATAAAGACAACATTTTTCATCGTATACATTGGACTTTTAGGTCTGGCGCCAAGTATAAAAAGAGTTTTCGAGTATCACGGCGCCGAACATAAATCAATTTACACATATGAAAAAGGTCTGGAACTGACGCCCGAAAACGCAGCAGAACAAAGCCGTTTTCATCCGCGCTGCGGCACCAGTTTTATTCTTATTGTCTTCATGATAAGCATTTTTATTTACACTTTTGTACCCAGACTGGAAACTTTCTACGCCACATTTGCTCTTCGCGTGCTCTTCCTGCCATTAATAGCAGGTGTGTCCTACGAATTCCTGAAGTGGAGCGCCAAATACCACGAAAGTCCGATCATTAAAATGCTTATTGCGCCGGGACTCTGGTTCCAGAGATTAACCACAAAAGAGCCGAGTAAAGAGCAGTTGGAAGTTGCGCTTAGCGCGCTCGGGAAAGCGCTGGAACTGGAGAAACTGCAAAAAAGCAAACAAAAGATAGTCGATGTAACGTAAGAATATTATGGGAGAAAAACTGCAAAAATGGATTCCGGTAATAGTGGCTGTGGCCATAGCTCTTATTGTTCTCGTATGGTATGTGGCCAGCGGCCGCGGCAGTCTGGATCTGCAAACCAGAAAGCTCGCGACCGGTGACGGCATAAGTGAAATCAACGCCGGTGATCCGCAGAATATAGTCATAACATGCGAAAACGGCGAAAAATACGAAATCATGTTCACGCAGGGCCAGTCCAATTATGAAGAACTCGTCTTCAACGCCTGCGGCACGCAGGGAACTGTCGAAGATACGGAAACAGACGAAAACACACCTGCTACTTGATCTCCGCCATCACGCTTGGCACATCAAGCTTGATGCCCGGACCCATACTGGTGGCCACGCACAGGTTTTTCACGAAAACGCCTTTAACCGCGGCCGGTTTTGCATCGGTTACAGCCTTAACAAAAGTTGTAAGGTTTTCTTTCAACTGATCTTCGCTGAAAGAAACTTTACCGAAAATCTGATGGATCTGTCCCTGTTTGTCGGTGCGGTATTCAACGCGTCCACCCGCAATTTCCTTAATGGTTTTGCCGGGAGTTGGTGAAACCGTGCCCGCCTTCGGGTTTGGCATTAAACCTTTGGTTCCAAGCGTTTTGGCGACCTTTCCAAGATTTTTCATCACGTCCGGTGTTGCCACAACCACATCAAAATCCAGAAACCCTTTTGCAATCTCATCAATAAGCTCTTCATGACCGGCTTTAATGGCACCGGCATCCAACGATTCTTTAACTTTATCATCCGGAACGATGGCAATCACACGAACTTTTTTACCAGTCCCGTGGGGCAGGGAAATTGTACTGCGCACCAGCTGGTCCGCCTGGGTTGTATCAATCCCGAGTCTCATATGAATTTCGCACGATGCGTCAAACTTCGTGGTAGAGGTTTCTTTTAAAAGTTTAACAGCCTCATCGAGGGTGAAGTCGGATTTCTCTGCAAGCAGTTCGACCGCTTTTCGGTACTTTTTTCCATGTTTAGCCATAGAAATAAATGGTTGCGTGGTGCAAGCGGCCTTCGGGGCCTCCCACAAAAAATAAAAAATTATTCTTCAATCATTACGCCCATGCTGCGGGCGGTGCCTGCAATAATTTTCATTGCATGATCAATATCATTTGCGTTCAGATCGGGCATCTTCGTTTCGGCGATCTCTTTCAGCTGGGATTTACCAAGCGTCCCGACTTTGTTTTTATTGGGTTCTCCTGAACCTTTCTGCAGATTCAGAGCCTTCAAAATCAGAACCGCTGCCGGAGGGGTTTTGGTAATATAGGAATAAGTTCTGTCGTCGAAAACAGAAATCTCAACCGGAACGATTGTGTCGCCCATCTGGGCCGTTTTGGCATTGAAATCTTTACAGAAACCCTGAATATCAAGACCGTGCTGACCCAGCGCCGGACCTACGGGAGGAGCCGGATTTGCCTTCCCCGCGGGGATTTGTAATTTCACAACGGTAACCAATGCTTTCGCCATAAAAATTGATCGATTAAGTTTTTAAATATGTAATGAGCTGCTCTATAAAGCCATGTAGCTCTTTACGGTACGTCAGAGCATACACAGTCTCGCGTATTTTTACAACCAAAAAAGCGGTGCTTTTATGGTCCCCGTAATTTATAAAAAAAGAGTTGTCACCATAACCATTGGTCTCGTTGATGCTAACATCAATCGCCCCGTCGGCTTTTTCCTTGATAAGATGATAAACCTCGCCTGCCAGCAGCTCGTTTTCGGCACGGAATTCATGAAAGCCCGCTATGATTTGTTTATTGTTCTGAAGCAAATTTTGCTGGATCACAGGCACGCTGCTATAGTCCCTAAGATCGATTTTTTCAAAAAGAATTCCGTTAAACGGAACCCGTTTCAAAGTAACATTCTGAAAACCGCTTAAACCAATAAGCCCGAAGTTGATTGCGGCCTCCGGTTCATTGGTCTGATTTGAGAGTGAAATCACTTTTGCGGGATCGGAGACGTCATCTGACGCCGCGGAATTATCCGCAAGATTATCAGCTGCAAAATCTATCGCCATCGGTTTGGTCTGACCTTCGGCCCAGTCACTTGATTTTGGCGTCTCTGTAGCCACAGATGCCTGCGAATCCGTTGGCTCCGCACCATAATCGTTAACCAAAAACTCAGCAGCAACCACCACCACTATCACGGTAATAAAAAGTGAGAAAAGATTAGACTTGTTCATAAGAAACTACTTCTTTTTGACCTGCGTGAAATCAAGCTCAACCGGAGTCTCGCGCCCAAAAATTGAAATAAGAACTTTAATCTTCCCTTTTTCTTCATCGACTTTGTCTACAACTCCATCATAATTGACAAACGGTCCGTCCAAAAGCACCACAGTATCCCCCTTGGTAAAATCGATCTTGAATTTCGGCTCCTGCTCGCCCATGCGGCGTTTGATAACCTTGAATTCCTCCGGCGAAACCGGAACCGGCGTAGTGCCCGATCCAACAAATCCCGTCACATTTGGGGTGTTTCTGACAACATACCATGAGTAGTCGGTAACAACCATTTCCACCAGTACATAACCCGGGAAAATACGTTTCTCTTCCGTTTTAGGCTCACCCTTTTTTATAACGATTTGCGTTTCCTTCGGCACCACCACGTCGAATATCAGATCCTGCATTCCCAAAGATTCTATACGTTGAAGCAAAGCCTCTCGAACGGCGTCTTCATAACCCGAATAAGTGTGAACCACATACCAGTGCCGACCTGTGTTTTCCGCCTGTTTTGCCATGAATAGAGAAAGGTTAGTTAGAAGAACCGTCTTCGCCGGAATCCAAAGGTACGGTTTCCACCGAAATTTCTCCGCCATCAGCCGTTTCGGCGGTTACATCAGTGACATTAACTGTATTTTCAATAGGCGCGTTCTCCTCATAATAAACAGGAGCCGATCTGGCCGGCCCAAGATCCAATAAAGCCTTGTGACCAAAGCCGAAAACATAATCAAGTACACCGATTGCAAATGCAATGACGATCACAAAACCCAGTACCAGAAAAGTTATTCGTATAGCCTGATTGCGCGTGGGCCAGGCCACTTTCCTAAGCTCCTGATAACTTGATTCAAGATAGCTTTTTATGGCGTATCCCTTTTTTGCTTGTACTTTAGCCATGAAATGAAATTTAAATTCCTCTAAAAAGCCCGCAGGCCA
>JAHJEW010000028.1 GCA_018825335.1 Patescibacteria group bacterium
CAAGGCCTTCAGGCAACAATGCCCATAGCAATGCATGTTCGTTCATGATGGAGGAGGGTTTATATTATACCCTCCCATTTTATCCCAATTATTTATTCAAAGGAAAAATCGTATGATCCCTTAAACCACATGCTTTAATTTGCCCAAAGTTATTCATGAGCCGAAAATTGATTGCTAATTTCGAAAAATATGATTATATTAACCTCTTATTTTGGAATTAATTAAAATAAATGAAGCCAATTGATATTACCTTTGTAAAACCGCATCCACCTGATGAAGTAATGAATCGAGCGTGCCCCATTCCAGAGTCATATAGATATGACTGGATGCCCATGGCACTGAAAGTAATGGGGAGTGATCTGATAAGACGTTTTAGTGATTCAGTAAGGGTAAAAATTTACCATCTAATGAATGATAAAGATGAAGCTGGATTTTTTGATGATTTCAAAGGGAGTCCACCTGACATGATTGCTTTTAGCGAAATTGATGTATTGGTAAACCAAGTAAATAGAATAGCAGAAAGGCTAAAGGATGTTTCCCAAAAAACTCTGATCGTAGTTGGTGGAAAGCAAACTTCACTCCTCAGAACAGGCGATTCTTTTCCATTTAGAGGAATTGATATGGCCTTACGAGGTGATGGTATCAACGCCATTGCCGCATTGGTTCGAACAAGACTAGAATCAGGTGTTTTCCCTCGAGACATCGATGGTTCAATTAAAACCAATGCGAACGGATTGATAGTTGGTCATAATGACTTCACTGAAAGATTTGATATTTCACAATTGGACTTAATTGGTTCCCATAGACTTGATGTTGAAGGTCATCCATTTGAACATTACCTAACAACTCATCAAAAATTTCCACGTATTGTTCCCGGGGATGTTAGGACTTCTTCGCTATTTACGGGTACGGGATGTCCTCATAGTTGTAACTTTTGCCAATCTCCTTTTGATTATGGTGACATGAGTAAAAAAGTTTTTTTACGATCACAACACGATGTGGCTAGCGAAATGGTTTGGTTGCAAGAAGCACATGGAGTGAATAATTTTTTCTCACTTGAGCCAAGTCTTAATTTAACTAATTTATTGAGGGTATTTGATGTGCTAGAACAGGAATATGGGATTAATCATCTGCCTATTTCAGGTTTTGTTCGTGCTGTCGATATTGTGAAAGCATATAAAAGGGGTGTATTGCAAAAACTTGTCATCAAGGGAGTAAGAGTATTATCAATTGGGTTAGATATTCCATTAGACACTCAGGATGATGTCTATAACAAGAATTTTTCTTATGATGACATGGTGGAGTGTCTACGAATTTGTAATGAATTGGGAATTTTGCCTGTTGTGACGATTGTTGGAGATCCAAATATTGACGCTGAAACATTTGCGAAGCAACTTGACACTACAAAAAGATTGCCAGTTGCAGGTGTTGACGTAAGATTAACGATTGCTT
Source organism: Patescibacteria group bacterium (assembly GCA_018825335.1). GTDB lineage: Bacteria > Patescibacteriota > Gracilibacteria > UBA1369 > UBA1369 > JAHJEW01. The sequence goes on from JAHJEW010000028.1 coordinate 1,453, forward strand.
TAAGGAATACGACTCTTTTCAAATTAGTTGAAGATAGGTTGCTTCATCATCCAAATACTGATTCTGAATATTTTGATCAGCAAAATTATCGATATCAAACAATACAAGTTCCAGGAAAAATTGAGTCTGAACAAACTTATGACTTGGTTAATGCTTTTCATAGAGATTTTTTAATTAACCCAACACACGTTGCATATGTTTTGAACATGTTCAGGAGGTTTCCTGATGTTAAACCGTTTTTCGTGAGACAGTATAAAGATTATGAAAAAGAGAACGGTAAAACCCATCTTCCTGCTGAAATTATCAATGCTTTAACTTTATAATTATGGAAACAACTTCTTTTGGCGACTCACTAAACGATTTGTTAATAGAATTGGAAGTTGCCTTGCAAGAAAATTCTGGAATTACGGAAATACAGGTTTATCACAAAGATCTAGCGAGAATCGTAGAAGCAATTTCAAATGATACTATATTGTCTTGCGAGGTCGTTTCCAGCGTAGATGAGAATGGTCTAATAGCCATTAGGATATCTCATCCTAGTGTAAGAGAAATTAAAATTTCAGGAGGTGTAGAAACTCAAAATGAACTTCCTGATGATTATTATCGAGGCTATGACGCACGTTACAGGCTGGTGTATGAACATGGTGGAGAACGGTTTGAGATGAAAAAACCAAATCCGGAGATTTCTTTGTTAATAGCAGCAGGCGTATTAACAAACGATATGGACGTGATTGACCTGGGTTGTGGGGAGGGTAGAGATTCGCTGGCATTAGCCAGACGAAAATGTAAAAAAGTGTGCGCTGTAGATATTTCTCAGGCCGCTTTGGACAAATTAACAGAGGATGCACAAAGAGAAAACTTGTCAAATCTGGAGCCCGTAAATGATGATCTCACAACTCTGGGAAAGATTGGTGATGGTAGTTTTGATTTTGCAATGAATATGGGAGCATTACACATGTTGGTGAAGGATCGTGATCGTCAAATGCACTTACAACAAGTATTGAGGATATTAAAACCTGGCGGATTATTTCTTGTTAAGCACTCAAGGGAATGGTTGAAAGGGTTTCGAACAGTAGTTTGGGGAAAAATTCAACAGGCGATTTTAAAACCAGGCGATGTTATTCCACGCAGAATTTGGACTGGAACAGGAGAAATGAGGGAAATTGATATGCCTTTTTTACCCCATAGAGTTGCTGAGCCGGAAAACTTGGTTACTGAAGTAACAAATGCCGGTTTTACCTTCGAAAGAAATGCAAGTGACACAAAGGAGGGTGGATTTGGGAACAGTTATTCCATTTTATTTCGTAAACCGTTATGAGTAAAAAAGTATTGATTTTACAACTCGATGAAACCGAGCAACCCGGCTTTATTAGTGCGTATTTGAGACGAGCCGGATATGATTTTGAGATAGTTCAAATTTTCAAAGACTACTCTACTGTCGAGGTTGATTTATTCTCTCATTTGATTGTTCTTCCTTCGCCCAAAGATACTTTTGAATGTGATCGATATCCTTTTTTATCTTTCGCAAAAAAGATTATTGACGATTTTATTTTAAAACGGAAATATGTTTTGGGTGTATGTATGGGATGTCAGCTTATTGCAGAATGTTTGGGTGAAAAAATAGGTAAAATAATTGAACCGGAGATTGGTTTTTATAAATTGAATATCTTAGATGATTGCACTTTGACAAAGGGATTATTAAACAAAAATTTAAATGTTTTTGAATGGCACTCTATGGGAATTCTTACAGAAAACAAAATTGCAATAATGGCAAATTCTCAGGGGTGCAAAACGCAGATATTCCAGTTTGGGGATAATATTTTTGGAGTCCAGTTTCATCTTGAGATAGACGAAAATTTAATTGAGATGTACCTGGAGAAATTTGATGTAGCCAATAAATATGGATTTATAAAAGAAATGACTAAAGAATTGAACAATTTCAAAGAAATTCAAAGAATAATTATTGATAATTTTCTAAATTTAGAGGTGGCCTGATGTAAGTAGCCCAATAATTCCGCCCCGAAAAAAGCGGCTATTTGAGGCGGGAAGGCAAAAAGGTGGGGGCTTGGGGGAGGAATTTTTGCCTTCCCGCCCTTCTTCCTTTTTGGTTCAAACAATCTTCCCTCAGGCGCGCGGTGGCCGGCCGCACCGCGCGCCTGCTCATATGTTTTGTGAAAATTCTCTGGGAGCTAGCTTCCAGAACCTTTAAAATAAGTCCGAACTTCGTTATAGAAGGACAGCCATTGAAAAAAGTGGAGTGCTCGCGCAAAGAGGATGTTTTTTCCTACTCTCCCGTATCAAACGTGGCCTGCCAGCTTCCGCTGTCCGTGGCTTTGGGGTATTGGCCGGAGGTGTCGATCAGGCCGTTGGAGAAAGTTCCTTTTACAGTGCCTTCTTTTAGGTTGACGGTTCCGGTGAAGGATCCGCTTATTATGAATTTTGGGGTGTGCTCCGTGGCTGCGACTGAACCGGATACTGTTCCGGAAACTGTGCCTGGGTCGTTACCGTCGAATGTTCCGGATACTGTGGAATTCCAGCAGATGCCGTTTGGACAGCTGGAAAATCCACCGGAGAACGCTCCGCCGGCGGAAGGGAAGCTGAGATTAATGGATCCGCTGTCTCCGTGGACGCTTGTCCAGGTTCCATTGGCTTGCAGTATTTCCGGCATTGGGGCTTTGCTTTGGCTTTCGCCGCTGTTTGTGGACGCTGTTTCATCAAGATTCAGGCTTTCGCTTAATTTGCCTTTCGTTTTAAGGTCCGTTTCCAATTTATCTATTTTGTTATTAAGGTTTTCGAGTTGTTTGTACATTCTGTCGATTGCACTTTGGTCGACCGATGAAAAGGTTCCTCCTGCCATTGTTTTTAATATGCCAAGGTCGTAGAGAAGTTGTTCTTTTTGATCAAGATATCCGGCGAGGGTTTTGTTAAGGTTTCCGAGTTCCGCATCCACCTGTTTTTTTTGTTCTCTGATGTTTTTTTCAGCGTCTTTTATCATTTGCGGAACTCCCATTTCTTCCCAAGCTTTTTTGGCGTTCAGTCTGAAACGTTCAATATCTTCAGGGTTGATTGCGGGGAGGTCTCCCGTGAGCTGGCTTTTGCCAAACTTTAGTTTTGCGCCGGTGGGGTCAAGGTCGGCGCGCATGTCTGTTCCCCAGTCGAGTACTTTCTGGCCGTATTCGAGGCCGAGCTCCGTTATTGTAACCAGGTTTTCCGGGTTTTCCACATCCTTGAGATTTATGATTGAAACTATTTTGCACGGCACGGCTATATTTTCTCTTTTTTGTTTGAGAACAGCTTCGCCATTTTCGTTTCCAATAACAATCATGGCATCTTCGCCGATTGCCATTGCCAGATCTGTTCCGCCAAGTATCAATGAACCTTTGGCATAAATTGAAGCTGCCGAACTGGGCAGAGTGGGTGTTGTGGCTCCGGCGGTCATTGCCATGCCGCCTATCATTAAACTGACTTTCATGCTGTCCAGAATAATTTTTGCCTGATTGGCCAGCATTTCTTCCGCGTCGCCTTCTTCGTTCCAGGCGTTTGATTCAATTTGTGATTGGGCGATTTTTAGTTGATTTAGTGCAGTCTTTGCATCCCATCCAAAAAAGTTCATCAGGTCTTTCAGTTTGTTGGTGCTATTAGGATTGGCATCGAAAACCGCGGTAACCAGGGCGGGATCCGGTGCCGCGGCATATGCGACGTGAAAAAGATTGAAATTGTCTTTAATGTAGGCTGTTTTGTTATTTGCCGGTTGTTCAATATCGTCCAATACTAATCCAATTCTATCCAACTCTGTTTCAAGTTCTTCCCATGCAAGCAGACTTATTTCGGTTGCGTTTTGCCATTCTTCCCAGGATGTATCTTTGGGGGTCGCGGAAAGCGCGGTGTTGGTTGTAATAACCGCTTTGATATACAGCGAATCAAGCAGGATCAGGTTCGATTGGAGGTCGGTGCTTTGCTGCGTTGTAAGCTGGGCATTTTCATCTTTTTGTATGGGGATTTCGAATGTGTTGTTTGATGAAATTGTTGGTTGATTTTGTGATTGTTCCTTTGAAGCGCAACCACTGAAAAATAGTGGAAGTATCAAGAAAATCAAAACTGATTGAGCGAAACGTCTTTGGAATTTTGGCATGATGAAAAGTGAAGGTTAGATTACCTTTCGTTGATGTTACATTATTTTATCCAGAACCGCTACCTTGCCCGTTTGCGCTCGTTCTCGGTCAGGTATTTTTTACGGAGGCGGACGCTTTTTGGGGTGATTTCGGCGTACTCATCTTCCTTAATGTACTCTATTGCGCTTTCAAGGGTTATTGGCACAATTGGTGTTAAACTTAAAGCTTCATCTGAACCGGAGGCGCGGACGTTGGTCAGATTTTTGTTTTTGATGGGATTTACAACCAGGTCGGTTCCCTGATTGTGTTCACCTATGATCATTCCTTCATATACTTCCGTGGCGGGGCCTATGAAGAGTGGGCCTCTTTCCTGTAGTTTCCAGAGTGAGTAAGCCATTGTTGAACCTGTTTCGCCGGAAATCATTGATCCGACCTGGCGTTTTTCGATTTTGCCGACGTACGGTGCGTAGTGATCGAATGAATGGTATAAGGTACCTTCTCCTCTGGTTAAGAGCAGGAAATTTGAGCTGAAGCCCAAAAGGCCGCGTGTGGGAACTTCAAATTCAAGCAGGGTATTTCCGTTTTCCGATTTCATGCTCTGCAAAATCCCTTTTCTGCGGCCCAATGCTTCTATTACCAGGCCGGCCATTTCATCCGGAACGTTTATTACGGCATTCTCAATAGGTTCGTGTTTTTCCCCGTTGATTTCCCTCATAATGACTTCAGGCTGGGAAATCTGCAGTTCAAATCCTTCGCGGCGTATTGTTTCTATCAGTACGGCGATGTGCATTTCGCCGCGGCCGTAAACTTTGGTGGCGTCGCTGTTTTCTATCGGTTCTATTTTGAGTCCCACATTGGTTTCCAGTTCTTTTTCCAGGCGTTCCTTTATATGTCTGCCCGTTACGTAATCACCTTCGCGGCCCGCAAAAGGGGAATCGTTGACCATGAATTCGATTGCAAGAGCAGGCGGGTCCACTCTAATTGCGGGAAGGGGCTTTGCATCGGGGTCTCTGCTGATGGTTTCACCGACATAAATGTTGGGCAGGCCGGCGATTGCCACCATGTCTCCGGCGCGCGCCTGCCGAGTCTCGACTTTATCCATCCCTTCAAAAGTAAAAATTTTTGTTACTTTTCCCGGGCGTTTTTCACCATCGATTTTTATAATGGTGACGTTTTGGCCCGGTGACAGGACTCCTTCAAAAACGCGGCCGATCGCTATCCTTCCCAAAAAGTTGTCGTATTTAAGCGTCGCCGGCTGCATGCGGAAAGCGGCATCCGTGTTGCTTCGCGCAGGTTTTACATTTTTAAAAATAAAATCAATCAAAGGGGTGATATCTTTTTTTTCGTCATTCAGGTTTCTGATTGCAATGCCTTTTTTCGCAATCGTGTAAATGTATGGAAAATCCAGTTGTTCGTCGGTGGCCCCCAGAGTTGCAAATAGATCAAAAGTTAAGTCCACGACTTTCTCCGGTCTTGCCATCGGGTTGTCGATTTTATTTATCACGACCAGAACTTTGTGGCCGAGCTCCAAAGATTTTTTTAATACAAACTTTGTCTGTGGCATTGGGCCTTCGTAGGCGTCCACCACCAGAATAACCGCATCCACAGTGCGCAGCACTCGCTCCACTTCCGATCCGAAATCCGCGTGTCCGGGAGTGTCGACAATATTAATTTTTTTACCTTTGTATATGATTGCGGCGTTCTTGGCATAGATTGTGATTCCGCGTTCTTTTTCCTGATCATTGCTGTCCATTGCTCTTTCGGCCAGGCCTTTGTGTGCGTTAAATGTGTCGCTGGCTTTCAGGAGCGCGTCTACCAGAGTGGTTTTTCCATGATCTACATGCGCCACAATTGCAACGTTGTAAATGTCCATTTTTTAAGCTTTCTTTGACTTTTTCGTCTTTTTTACGGCGACTTTTTTCCGGACCGTTTCTTTGGGAGGAGAAGTCAGAATCTTTAAAATTCTATCAAGTTTGATATTTAGTATCTCAATATCTTCCTTGAAATGCCCGGTTTCACTTCTTCCTGTTTTGCTTCCTTTTTTGAAACAATTACTGCAAAAAACAGGTTTATTCCCACTTGGTCTAAACGGGACTTCACATACATTCCCGCATTCATCGCATGTTGCTTCGAACATTGCGGGCCTTGAATCTCTGTCGAAGTTTCTATCCCTGTAATTTCTATCGTCCGATCTTCTTGGACCCGGACTACTTTCTTTTTTGAAGCAATTGCTGCAAAACACAGGTCTGTCACCGGTCGGTTTGAACGGGACTTCACACGGATTTCCGCAGTCATCACAGGTTGCTCTGTGCATGGATGGTTTCCCTGAATCTCTTCCTCCAAATCTTCTGCCTTTCCCGCCTCCACCTCCGCCTCCATTGCCACCTCTTCCCGATCTATTAAAATTTGTCATAAATTGCTTGTGTAGTTAAGAAAATTGTTTATAAATACCTATTTGCCGGAACACAGTACTTAATATATCTGAATATAACAATACCTTTTTAAAATTTGATTTTTTGCTGAAGTAACGTTTTATGGTGCTATAATGTCAGTTGATGAAAAAGCGTTTATTTGTATCGATTCCACTGCCGCCGGAAATGATGAGTGTTTTGAGCGACTATGAGCGCAATAATTTATTGCCGGATGTTCAATGGGTGAATGAAGAAAACCTGCATGTGACGGTATTTTTTTGCGGGGATGTTGAGGAAGCGGATATTTCGCGGCTGGATGCGCGTATCGGTGATGCGCTCAAAGGTGTGAGAGCTTTTGATCTTGGCTGGAAAGAGATTCTTTTTGCTCCACCGGGTAAGGTGAAAAGAATGGTTTGGGGCGAATATCATTCAAATGCTGGTTTTGATGCTCTGGCCGGAACGGTTTATGATGCGGTCAAACCTTTTGTTGATGCATCCATTAAAAAGTCGCGCGGAAGAATGATTCCGCATATTACCATGGCGAGGTTTAAGAATCCCGCCGTGGCGGATAAGGTCAGGCTTCCGCAGACGGATCCGGGTATGTTAAATGTAAGGAATGTTGAGCTTATGTCTTCGGAGCTGAAGCCGGAAGGGTCTTTGTATACCGTTTTGTCTTCTTATGCGCTTATATAAGGTTATCGGTCATACTGCGGATTTGCGTCTTAAAGTGGAGGGGGATTCTCTCCGTGAGCTGTTTACCGCCGCGCTGGAAGGGATGGCATCGATACTGAAAAAGGGTGTTTCTGCCGGTGGGGAGGCTGGTGTTGGAGAGAGCGCGGAATTGATTGAGATTGAGGCATCCGGTCCGACATTGCTTTTGATTGATTTTTTATCCGAGGTTTTAACAAGGTCGCAAATCGAAAAAAAAGTTTTTATGAAAGTGGAGTTTGATGAATTGACGGACACTTCCGCAAAGGCCAGAGTCTACGGCGCCGGTGTCACGGATTTTGATGAAGATATTAAGGCTGCCACCTACCACGAGGCGGATGTGCGCAAAAATAAGGCCGGAAAATATGAGACTGTTATAGTTTTTGATATTTGATTTTATGGATATAAAGGATTTTAAAAAGATATCGGATGTTTTATGGGAGCTGCCAAAAACTTTCAGGAAGGATATGAGGGCAGCGGCCCGTGTTTATGCCACGGATGAGATGCTGAAGGATATGATGAAGGACAGGTCTTTGCAGCAGCTTGTGAATACCGCGACGCTTCCGGGCATTGTCGGCTCGGCAATGGTTATGCCGGATGCTCATGAAGGTTATGGGTTTCCGATTGGGGGAGTTGTTGCGACAAAGTTTCCGGACGGGATTATTTCTCCGGGTGGCGTCGGATATGATATTAATTGCGGGGTTCGCCTTATTAAGACGGAGATGCATTTTGATGATCTGCGGCCGGAGGCTGAAAGTCTGGGGCGGCAGCTTTTTCACGCGGTGCCGTCGGGAGTAGGCAGAGGGGGTACTTTGAAATTGGGTATTGGTGAAATGGATAAGGTTTTGAAGCTTGGCGCAAAGTGGATGGTGCGTGAGGGTTATGGAACCGGTGATGATCTTGAGCATATTGAGTCGGGCGGTTGTCTTTCGAATGCGGACTGTGATGTTGTTTCCGATCATGCGAAGAAGCGTGGGGCGGATCAGCTGGGAACGATGGGCGCGGGAAATCATTTTGTGGAGGTGGACCGGGTTGAGTCTGTTTTTGATGAAGAGACAGCCCGCGCTTTCGGGATTTTTGAGGGGCAGATTGTGGTTTTGATTCATATGGGTTCGCGCGGGCTTGGGCATCAGATTGCGACTGATCATATTCGTACGGTTCTAAAAGCTATGCCGAAATACGGAATAACTCTTCCGGATAATGAGCTTGCCTGCGTTCCGCTTTCTTCAAATGAAGGTACTGACTATTATAACGCCATGGCGGCCGGCGCCAACTTCGCGTGGGCCAACCGGCAGATGATCACCCATGAAGTCAGGCGGGCATGGGAGACTGTATTCGGGACCGGCGCCGGCCGGCTTGATATCCTTTATGATGTTGCCCATAACATGGCCAAGATTGAAAATCATTCCGTCGGCGGAATTGTGCAAAAACTTATTGTACATCGTAAAGGAGCAACGCGATCGTTTGGGCCCGGACATCCGGATATCCCTTCGGAATTTCGCGAGGTTGGTCAGCCTGTTTTGATACCGGGTAGCATGGGAACCGCGTCCTACATTTTGGCTGGAACGGAAAAGAGCATGCTGGAATCTTTCGGTTCGTGCTGTCATGGAGCTGGCAGAAAAATGTCCAGGCACGCCGCGTTAAAAGAGGTTGAAGGCCGGGAACTGCGGGAGCAGCTTGATCTCAGCGGTATCCACATTGAAAGCGGTTCAATGCGCGGATTGGCTGAAGAAGCTCCGCTGGCGTACAAAGATGTGGATGAAGTTTGTGAAGTTGTTGAGCGTGCGGGTATCGCCAGGAAAGTTGCCCGTTTAAAGCCTGTGATTGTAGTAAAAGGATAGATACTATATTATGTTTCGCGACTATGAATAATATACTTTTTGAACATACTGAGCATCATAAAGGCAATAGGCTCAGTGATGTTATTTTGGGCGGACAGGACGGGCTGGTAAATACGCTTGGGGTGATTTTGGGTGTTGCGGCGGCCTCACAGGAAACGCGGATTGTTCTGGCCGCAGGTCTAGCCGCCACTTTTGCGGAATCTGTTTCAATGGCTGCGGTTGCCTATACGTCCAAAATGGCTGAGCGTGATTATTTCAAGAGTGAGCTTGAACGTGAAAAGCGTGAAATAAAGGAGATCCCGGAAATGGAAGTGGAGGAAATCCGCGATATTTACAGGAAAAAAGGTTTTCATGGCAAGCTGTTGGAACAGATTGTTAAAGTTATCACATCCAATGAGAAAATCTGGTTGCAGACGATGATGAGGGACGAGCTGAATCTGGAGCCTGTTGTGAATAAACGTGTTTATAAAAGCACTTTTTATGTTGGAATATCCGCACTTTCCGGGTCTTTGGTGCCGCTTATGCCGTTTATTTTTCTGCCAATAAGTTTGGGGATTTATTTGTCCATTATTCTTTCGGCTATGGCTCTTTTTATTGTGGGGGCGATTAAGGCGCGAATAACTGTTGGAAACTGGGGCAAGAGCGGAATAGAGTTGATGCTTATAGGTATTGTATCGGCTCTTATCGGTTACGGAGTCGGTTTGATCTTTAAGGTCTAGTTCATTATACTTTGTCCATGCCACAAAAAAAGAAAGAGAACGGTGTTGTGCTCCATAATTTCCCCGGGTACTTTTTATTGGCGTGCATAGGGGTGACTCTTTATTTTTTATTGAGAGTATATAGCCCTTTTATCACGGTATTGATTTTCGCGGCAATTCTGGCTACCGCCGTTTATCCGCTTTATAAGTGGGTTTTAAAACTTTTTCAAGGACGGGCCAAAGGTGCTTCTTTGGTAACCTGTCTGCTGGTTTTGGTTTTCATTCTTGTTCCGCTTTTAGTGTTTGTTGTTTTACTTGGACGACAAGCTTTTGATGCTTATAAGTATATTCAGGATTCTGTCATGAATGGTGCGCTTGATCCGTATTTAAAATGGCAGAATGGAGGGATGATTTATGACTGGCTTGGTTTTCTTCGGGATCACGGGGGAAATATGGTCGATTTTGAATCTTTTAATCTGCGTGAGAGTATTACCGGTTCCGCACAGGCTGTAACCACTTTTATTGCAACTCAAAGCGCCAATTTGCTTAAAGGTATAGGCTGGCTCTTTATCAATCTGTTTATCATGCTTTTTTCAATGTACTATTTCTTTAAAGATGGGGGATTGATAATGAAAAAGATTACGGCCCTGAGTCCTTTGCCCAGTCGTCACGAGGAGGAACTTTTCAGGAAATTTTACGAAATAAGTCATGCTGCTCTTTATGGTATTTTTCTTACTGCCGTTGCACAGGGAATAATCGGTGGTATTGGATTTGCGATTGCCGGTATTCCGAGCCCACTTTTTTGGGGGACTGCAATAGCGCTGTTTTCACTGGTGCCGGTAATAGGTACGGCAACTATTTGGTTGCCCGCTTCAGTGGTTCTTCTTCTTACAGGTAATGTCTGGGAAGGAGTGTTCTTGTTTTTTTACGGTTTATTGATTGTCAGCACCGTTGATAATTTTTTAAGAGCTTATTTTATAGGTGAGAGGGCCAAAATGAATCAACTGTTAACTTTTCTTTCCGTTTTTGGCGGAATTTGGGCCTTCGGCTTGATTGGTGTGATATTTGGACCGCTTATTTTGACATTATTTTTCGCTTTTCTGCATATTTACGAGAAAGAGTACGATAGAGTCCTGCATCATAAAAAATAAGGTATTGGACAAATAGTAGATTTATGTTATAATTTGAAGATTACATTTTCAAATTATAACGTAAATGAGGCAGCCTTTTATAAAGTTTATTCGATCGTTCTATGAGAAGGTTTTTGTAAAAGGTTCTTATTTTGCTGTAGTTATTGCGGTTTTATTGATTGTTCTTTTCTTGGCCAGCTCATTTCTGGGACGTTATCGTCAGGATATGCACGGGTCGGTGATGGTTACTTCGTTTGATTTTGGTTCTGCAAAAGAAGATGTTTTTGCCGATGTTTTACGAAATAACCCTAATTCTTTCGCAATTGCTTATTTGAAAGGTCATGGAATGATCGCTTCCGGCCGTGATCTATTCAGGCCGGATGAACAGGCAAATAGAGCTGAGTTTATGAAGATGTTGACCGATGTTTTGAGGGTTTATCCTCATAAGTTAAGTTATGGAAGCTGTTTTAGTGATACGGCCAATGAGTGGTTTGCCGCTCCCATTTGTTATGCAAAAGTCAAAGGTTGGGTTGAGGGGGATGAGGGTGCCGCATTTGGTGTTACCGAAAGCATAATGAGCGGTGAGGCTTTGGAAATTGTCAGTAAAGCTTTTGGTGTTAATATCGGTAATTTGTCATATATTGATAGCGCGGGGGCCAAAGGCTGGCTTACAGGTTTGACCGGTGGCCTCGAATTTGATCCTGATAAAGCGATGACCCGTGGACAGGTCGCGGAGCTTTTGTTTCGCGCATTAAAGACGGAATTCCCTCTACTTTAATTGGTTTTATATGCGATTTGACCGGAGCTTCCCGCCAGGGCAGTTTTTTTTGCAAAAAGAAAAAAGTTACAATGCCGCTCAGGATAATTGCTCCAATTAAAGATGGGAATAAAAATGGCGGTAAATCCGAGCCTTCCACGCCTTTTGCCAGTATTTCGAATTTCTTTAGTTCGAAAGTATTGTCCTCCTGTTCTTCTACCGTAATCAGTATTGTCGATCCTGACGTAAAGGTGGCTTTGGCCAGCGGACCCGCTATAAAAGCTTCATCGAAGACGATGGTTTTTGCTATTTTGTCTTTATCCTCTACCTCAAAACTGTACTTTTCTTTAAATTCAGGTTCTTTGGTAATAAGTCCGGTGAATTCCAGAAAAACCGGATTGCCCATGGCCGGGGTGGGATCTGCCGTCCAGATCCATTCATCTTCACTGTCGCCATTTTCTCTGTTGATGGTTATAAGGCTGTATGATTGTCCGGACGGTGCCTCTTCATAAGTAATCTGATCGATTAATTCTTCCTGATAATTGAATAGTCGGACAGAGTCTTCCTTGTTACCCAAAGACAATTTAGAGTCTCCACTTGTGATTATTAGGCTTTCGCCGCTTTTTATCGTTACAGAATCCGGTATGGTATAGGGTTTGCTGCCATCTTCGCTGTCGTCCAGCTGCCAATTGCCAAGGTTAACGTCTTCCTCGCCTCTGTTGTTCAGTTCAATCCATTCTTTTTTACTGTCATCACCGTCGGGGTTTGGCAGAATTTCGCTTATTATTATCTCCGATGAGAGATCGCCGCTTTGGTAGGATGTTTTTTTTGAGGATGAACCTGAGGTTTTTGCGGCTACCGATGATGTTGCGGGTTTATTGATTGCAATTATTTCCGGTGTTTCAAGGATTTCTTCGGTCTGGTTTGCATCGGCCGTGATTTGTTCCGCGGGTACGGTTATTTCCTGTAGAGCTTGAATAGCAGGGGCCTCAAGTTCTTCCGTTGTCTGATTATCAGGAGTGGATGGTGCGGTAGTGGCGGTTACGGGAGTTTGTGCGTTTGCAGAGGGGATTTGCCAGTCGGCGGCGCTGTTTGTATCGATTGAACCAATTCGCTCAATGGATTCGTTGGTTTTTATCTGTTCGCTTTTAATGCATGATGCAATGTCTCCGGAGTTCCATCCCTCCTGTTCGTAAAGCTCCGTCTGGTCGCTTATTTCCGATGCGGTGGGTTTGTCGCTGGTCCAGCAGACCGCATCCTGTACCTGTCCGTTAAGGTCGTAGATGATAAATTGTTCGGTTGTGCCGGTGAGTCCCGATTGGCTTGTATATAAATATGGCATGACGTCCTGTTTATCACTTTTGAATGTGAGCAGGATTTCTTGGCCGGAGGCAATGACAAAATCGCTTTCTATGGTTTTAAATATTTTATCATCGGCGAAAGAGAGATTTTTCAGGTTTATCGGTTTGCCGGAAGGGGATTGATAGAGCATTTTTATCCAGTCGGCCTCTGAATTTTTAAAATTGACTTCCATAATTATGATTTTGGCGTCCGGTTCGGAAATGACCGCAGGCGTGGCTTCCTGTTCAAAAAGTGTTTGGGCCTTTGCAATGGAGCAGAAGAGTAAAAGGACAATAATTATTGTTTTTTGCATATATTTTGATTAATTGGCTCAAGCATACGCGCGCGTTATTATCGAATTATTAATTTTGGATAAAAAATTGACGAACCATATGCTTTGATTTAATCTTTTTCATGGAAAAACAACTTTATAAAACAAAAATCATTATCTTTGTAGCTTGATGACTTTGTATCATTCACAAAAAGGACTCCGGATGTATCTAACGGTTATTAATAAAGGAAGAAATCGTAGTTATTCTCACGGCGGGCAACGCTTGAATGTTTTCCCCGGTTCCCTCTGAATGCAAGGTTTTCATGGTACAGAGAGGTATCTCTCTAACTTTTTAGTATCATGGAATATTTTATTGGATTAGTGGCGCTTATTCTCGGCTTTGGAGGCGGCTACTTTATTCGCAAGAAGCAGGTTGAGGAAAGAAACAAAGACCTTAAGGACAAGGGCGAACTTCTTCTTCAGCAGGCTAATACAAAAGCCCAGGAACTTTTCTTCAAGGCCAAGAACGATGCCCTGAAAATTCTTGAGGATGCAAAGTCGGGCGAGGAAAAGAAGCGTGACGAGCTTCGAAAAGTGGAAGAGCGTCTAATGACAAAAGAGGAGACGCTGGATAAAAAGATGCAGGCGCTGGATGATTCCAGGTCCGATCTGGAAAAAAAAGTCGAATCAGTTAAAGCGCTCAGGGAAGAGGTCCAGCGTATACATGAAATGCAGACGGCCGAACTGGAAAAAATTAGCAATTTGCCGAAAGAGGAGGCGAAAGCTTTGTTGATGAAGCAGGTTGAGGAAGATGCCAAAGAGGATATTTCCCGTCAGATTCAGAAGACGGAAACGGAGCTTAAAGAGCAGGCGAAGGATCGCGCCAAATCCATCCTTGCGGACGCTATTCAGCGTTATGCCGCCGAAACCGCGACGGAGTCCACCGCCACTATTGTGGCGCTACCCAGTGATGATCTTAAGGGTCGCATTATCGGTCGTGAAGGAAGGAATATAAATACTTTTGAGCAGGTTACGGGTATTGATGTCATTGTTGACGACACTCCCGGTTCCATTTTGATTTCCGGGTTTGATCTGGTTCGCAGGTATATTGCAAAAATGGCTTTGGAAAGGCTTATTACGGATGGACGTATTCATCCGGCCAGAATCGAGGAAACGGTTGAGAAAGTTAAGGAAGAGGTGAATGTTATGATCAAGGAACTCGGAGAAAAAGCGGCGTTCGAAACGAGTGTCACGGGTCTTCATCCCAATTTGATCAAGCTGCTGGGACGATTGAAGTTCCGCTCAAGTTTCGGGCAGAATGTGCTGAAACATTCCATGGAGGTTTCCTCTCTTGCGGCTATGCTTGCGGCTGAATTGGGTGCGGACACGGCCATTTGTCGCAAAGCCGGTTTATTGCACGATATCGGAAAAGCCGTGGATCATGAAATTCAGGGGCATCACTGCCAGGTTGGTGGAGATATTGCCAGAAAATTCGGGCTGGCGGAACCTGTTGTGCATGCGATTGAGGCCAGTGAGGGCTTCACGGAACCAATGACGGTTGAGGCCATAATTGTGAACGCGGCCAATTTAATTGCGGTTTCCAGACCGGGCGCCAACAAAGAAAACCTTGATTCTTTCATCAAGCGGCTTGAGGAGCTGGAAAATGTGGCTAATTCGTTTGAGGGCGTTAAGAAGTCTTTTGCGGTTCAGGCCGGATCGGAAGTGCGCATTTTTGTAACCCCCGAGTCGGTTGACGATGCGGGCGCGGTGAAGATGTCTTACGATATTGCCCGTAAGATTGAGCGGGATTTACAGTATCAGGGTCAGATAAAGGTAAATGTCATTCGTGAAACGCGAAGTGAGCATTTTGCCGTTTAGCATATGTAAATCGGGGTAAAACAAAATATAGAACTGCACACATTCTATATTAAGTTTTTTTTTGATTATTTAGTCACGTGGCTTTGGAGGTCTTGCTTCGCTTACAGCGATTTTTCGACCTTTCAAATCGTAACCGTCCATTTCAGCAATGGCTTTTTGGGCGTCTTCCTCGCTTGCGAAAGTGACGAAGCCGAATCCTTTAGAACGTCCACTGAATTTGTCCTTAACGATTGCAACTTCCTCAATGTCACCAAAGGAAGCAAAAGCAGCCCTAAGATCGTCATCGGTTGCACTCCAGTCGATGTTACCGACGAATAGTTTATTAGCCATATGAATTAACGAAAAAAAGAAATAAATGGCGAACTTAATTTATTCTATGGATGTATTAAGCAAACTGTGCACGTTTGTCGATTAATATATGTGTCTAGAATACCAGTTCATCAAGTACGGTATCAGAATGGTATTGGAATGGGAAGTCAATTTTTTTAAAAGTTAGCACTTGACGGGGAAGTGTGCTAAAATTAATATAGCGTTTGCATTCTAACTGTTAGAGTGCCAATTCAACGATTTATTTCTTAAATTTAACACTATGGCGGAAAGCAAGCTTAGGCCACTGGCCGATCACATTATTGTCGAAGCGGCAAAAGAAGAGGAGACTCATGCTTCGGGGCTGATTATTCCCGATACGGTTTCCAAGGAAAAACCGCAGAAGGGAAAAGTTCTGGCCACCGGTCCGGGAAAGTACGGTGAAGATGGTAAACGTATGCCGATGGACATTAAAGTCGGGGATATGGTCCTTTTTACAAAATATGGGCCGACTGAAGTTAAACTTGAAGGGAAAGAACTTTTGGTTTTGAACGAGTCGGATGTGCTGGCCGTCATTGAATAAATTTATAATTATTAACTTTTAACTAAAATGGCAAAACAGATTCAGTTTGGTGATGACGCCCGAAAAAAGATTATCAGCGGCGTCAATCAGCTCGCGGACGCGGTTCGCATTACTCTAGGTCCGAAGGGACGCAATGTTGTGATCGATAAAAAATACGGATCTCCGATGATTACCAATGATGGTGTGACTATCGCCAAGGAGATTGATCTGGAAGATCCTTTTGAAAATATGGGGGCGCAGCTTGTTAAGGAGGTTGCCACGAAAACCAATGATGTTGCCGGTGACGGCACTACAACCGCAACGGTTCTTGCAGCGGCGATGATCGCGGAAGGTTTTCGCAATATAACGGCCGGTGCAAATCCGATGCAGTTGAAACGCGGGATTGATAAAGCGGTCGGCAAGATTGTCGCGGAGCTTTCGAAAGTTAAGATGGAGATTGGTAATTCAAAAGAAAAGATTGCGCAGGTTGCAACAATTTCGGCACAGGATGAAGAGGTTGGAAACCTTATTGCCGATGTTCTGGACGAGGTCGGGCATGATGGAGTTATTACGGTCGAGGAGTCACAGACAATGGGTCTTGAAAGCGAAGTTGTAAAAGGAATGCACTTTGATAACGGTTATATTTCACCATATATGGTAACCGATCCCCAGAGGATGGAAGCTGTATATAAAGATGTAAAAATTCTTATAACCGACAAAAAGATTTCTTCGGTTCAGGAGGTTTTGCCTCTGATTGAGAAACTGGTTCAGTCGGGGCATAAAGAACTTGTAATTATTGCGGAAGATACTGAAGGGGAGGCTTTGGCGACTTTTGTCCTGAATAAACTCAGGGGTATTTTCAGTGTTTTGGCGGTTAAGGCTCCGGCATATGGGGATCGTCGAAAGGAAATGTTGAAGGATATAGCCGCTTTGACCGGTGGAACGGTAATTACGGAGGACCTTGGTCTGAAACTTGAAAATGCCGATCTCTCCGATCTTGGAGAGGCGCATAAAGTTATTTCAACAAGCGAGAAGACCGTTATTGTGGAAGGTAAAGGCAAGCAGTCCGATATTGATGCCAGGATTGGGGAGATCAAAGTTACGATGGCCAATAGTTCATCCGATTTTGACAAGGAAAAACTTGCGGAGCGCATGGCAAAGATGGCCGGCGGTATCGGTGTTATAAAGGTTGGAGCCGCGACCGAAACGGAGCTTAAGGAAAAGAAGCTCAGGATTGAGGACGCTATTTCCGCCACCAAGGCCGCTGTTTCGGAAGGAATCGTACCGGGTGGAGGTGTTGCTCTCTTGCATGCCGCTACTGCTTTGGATGGTCTAAAAGGTACTGCGGATGAAATTACCGGTATCAACATTGTTCGTAAGGCTTTGGAGTCTCCTTTGAGGCAGATTGCCGAAAATGCCGGCAAAGACGGGGCTGTTATTGTACAGAAAGTTATGGAGCAAAAGATCGGTGTTGGATATGATGCCGCCAAGGATGAATACGTTGATATGATTGAGGCCGGGATTATCGATCCTAAAATGGTTACACGCAGCGCGATGCAGAATGCAGGGTCCATAGCCGGTATTTTCCTTACGACGGAGGGTGCGGTTACCGATATTCCGGAAAGCAAGGATTCTGTTCCTCAAATGCCGGGTGGAATGGGCGGCATGGGTGGAATGATGTAGGGCGCTAGAGAAATAGTTTTTCCCAAAGATCACTTTGTGGTATATTTGAAGAAACTATGGCAAAGGCGCAATCATCTTCAGCTACGGTGAAAAAGTCGCAAGCTTCCAAATCGGCGGAGTCAAAAGCGATGTCGGTTCGTGATATCAAATCGCCTCCAAAAGAAGACATGGAAAGCGCGTTTACAATAAAGCAGCTTGATGATGCGCCGGCAATAGAACCGCTGGTTGAAGATATCGAAGATATCGATGAAAATGGTGAGGTTGAGGAGGAAATCATTGAAGAATCGGAAAATCTTGATATAAGTTATGAACCTTCCAGGAAGCCGGTTATGAAAATTGATTCAATTGGCGCAGATGTACGCGGAGAAATGTCCGCCAGTCTGGAAACGATGGTTCCGAAAGATATTATCAGAGTGAAGTTCGGGACTTTTGTCGGGCTGGTTGCCAATCACGATATGGAAGAGGTGGTGGCGGCCAATGCGGAAAAAGATATTATTATGGATTCAAATTTATTGACGGAGCTTGCTTCCAGTCGCGATGAGCGCGAGGAGCGCAAGATACCGCTGGTTTTTTTGGTGGGTATAGCAATTGGGGTGGTTTTAACCTATATCTTTTTCTCAACATAAATGGCCAAACGCCTGAAGTACAAGCGCATCATGTTAAAGCTGTCCGGAGAGGTGATGGAAGGAAAAAAGGGCAGCGGTATCGATTTCAAAGTGGTGGAAGCGCTATGCAGGGAGATTGTTGATGTGCAGAAACTGGGCGTTGAAATTGCCATTGTTATAGGTGGCGGCAATTTCTGGCGTTACAGGGATTTTTTGGAGTCCGGGATCGACAGGGTCCATTCCGATTATATGGGTATGATGGCTACGATTATGAATTCGCTGGTTCTGAGGAATGCTTTTAAAAAATTCAAAGTTGATGCGAGGCCCCTTTCTTCTTTCGCCATGCCCGTTGTTATTGAGGAATATTTTAGAGACAAGGCTCTGGCTTATCTTGAGAAAAAGAAAATCGTAATATGCGCGGGAGGCACCGGTAATCCCTTTTTCACAACGGATACGGCGGCGGCTCTGCGAGGGCTGGAGCTTCATTGTGACGTTTTGATGAAGGCGACCAAAGTTGATTTTGTTTACGACAAGGATCCGATGAAATATAAGAATGCAAAGAAATTCGATAAACTAACATATCATAAGGTCCTTGATCTCGGTCTTGGGGTGATGGATCTTAGCGCCGTGTCTTTGTGCGCGGGCAGTAATTTGCCTATTTCCGTCTTTAATCTAACCAAAAAGGGCAACATTGCCAGGGTTGTCAGAGGCGAATCCATTGGTACTCTTATTTCTTAAATTTATTATTATGATTGATGATGAGATGCGGCAATTGCAGACCGATCTGGATAAGAATGTTGGTCATTTAAAGGATGAGTATTCACGGCTGCAAATCGGGCGCGCTTCGGCGGCGCTGGTGGAAAGTTTGCAGGTTGACGCTTATGGAGTTAAACAGCCGATTAAGGCTTTGGCGACGATTGTGGTTCCCGATGCAAAGACGATTCAGATTCAGCCCTGGGACAAAAGTCAGCTGGGGTCGATTGAGAAGGCTATTCAACAATCCGATATTAATATTTCTCCGGTAAATGACGGCATAAATGTTCGTCTGAATATTCCGCCGCTTACAGAGGAGCGTCGCAGGGATTTGACCAAGGTGGTTCATCGTCTGGCGGAGGATTCGCGTATTGCCGTTCGTAATTTAAGACAGAAGGTTCACGACAAGGTTAAGACCATGGAAAAATCGGGCGATATTACCGAAGATGATGCCAGATCCGCAGATAAAAGAATTCAGGAGAAGGTTGACAAGGTCAATCAGCAAATTGAGGAAATGGCCAAAAACAAAGAAAATGATGTTATGACAGTTTAATTTTATTTCATGGATTTTTTTATTGCGGCGATTGCTTTTATAGTAATTTTTTCCGTTCTGGTCCTGATACACGAATGGGGTCATTTTTATGCGGCCAGAAAAGCGGGTGTAGCGGTGGAGGAATTCGGCTTTGGTCTGCCGCCGCGGATTTTGGGAAAAAAAGTCGGGGATACGCTTTATTCCGTAAACTGGATACCTTTTGGCGGATTTGTGAAACTTCTTGGTGAGAATGCGCATGATCCGAAGCTTCTGAAGAATAAGAAAAGTTTTGTTGCCAAGAAACCGCTGGTGCGACTACTTATTGTAACGGCGGGGGTTTTGATGAATTTTGTTCTTGCCATTGTGCTTTTGACAATCGGTTTTACTTTTGGCATCCAGCCTCTGATTATTAGTACCGATGATGTTTTTGCCAATCTGGAAAACGGGAATATTCAAACCGTGCAGGGGATTTTAGTGAAAGATGTGAAAGAGGGTGGGGTGGCTCATAATGCCGGTTTAAGGGCGAATGACAGGATTATTTCCGTTAATGGTGAAGATGTTGTTGATCCGCAGCAGATTGATTTGGGTGGGGTTGGGCATGCTCAGGCTGATTATATTTATAGTGTGGAGCGCGGCGGGAATGAGATTTCTTTGCATATGGAGGCGAGGTCGGGAGAAAGCCTTGGATTTGATCTTTATCAGATTTTCTTTGTTCCTCATCCGGTGGTTTTGCAGGTGCTTGAGGGATCGGTGCCGGATGTGGCGGGGCTGAAGAAAGGGGATACAATTAATGTAGTTAATGGAAAGCCCGTTTATTATCTGGATGATGTGGTTTTGGATGGGGTTGTTGGGGCCGGGGCGGGGGATGATTTTGTTGTTCAACGCGGGGAGAAAATGGTGCAGATTCATGCGGGTGGTGAAAAGGCCAAAGATGCCGGTACCGTGTCCGGAGGGATGGAGCCGGGTTTTGCCGATTCCGATTTTGTTGTAATTGATCAGATTTATTCAGACATGCCCGCGCAAAAAGCCGGTCTTGTGAACGGGGACATTATGGTTGAGGTTAACGGTGAACCCGTGCGGAGCGCCGAGCAGTTTGTGGCTTTAACCAAGGCTAACGCTGGTAAAGATACTCTTTTTAAGATTCGGCGGGGGGACAGGATATTGGAATTTACAATCAGGCCCACGGATAAAGGTTTGATCGGTGTTGGTCTCCCAAAAGTGCGGGTTTTTGCAGACGGCGCTTTGGCACTTTATGCATCGGCCACGCCCGTTTCCGTGCTGAAGATTAAGGATGTGCAGTATCCTTTCTGGGTTGCGCCTTTTAAGGCCCTGGAGGAGACGGGGCGGCTTTCTTTGGTTACTCTTACAATGTTCGGTGATGTTGTGAGTTCTATTGTTACGAAGTTTACCGTGCCGGAGGGCGTGGCCGGTCC
>JAHJEW010000130.1 GCA_018825335.1 Patescibacteria group bacterium
GGCGGCGGGTATTTCAAGATTGTTAATCAGTCCCTTAAGCCGGCACTTAAGTCTTTGGGGTACAGTGATCAGCAGATTGAAGATATTGTCGCTTATACCAAGGGGCATGCGACGCTTGATGGTTGTCCCCACATCAATGCAAAAAGTCTGAAGGCCAAAGGTTTTTCGGAAAAGGAAATTCTGGCGATTGAAACACAGCTGGCCGGGGTTTTTGAGCTGAAGTTCGCCTTTAACAGGTTCACCCTTGGTGATGATTTTTGCAAAGAGGTGCTTGGAATGAGTGATTCCGATCTTAATGATATTGAGTTTGATATGCTTAAGGCTATTGGTTTTTCGGATGATGAGATTGAATCTGCCAATGAGTATGTTTGCGGGACCATGACAATTGAAGGGGCGCCTTATCTGGAAGAGGAGCATTATCCGATTTTTGACTGTGCCAATAAGTGCGGGAAAAAGGGTAAGCGCTATATCCCTTATTATGGCCATTTGAGGCAGATGGCGGCGGCGCAGCCGTTTATCAGCGGATCGATATCCAAAACAATAAATATGCCCGAAAATTGCAGTGTTTCCGATATCCAGAATGCATATATGGAGAGTTGGGAACTGATGCTTAAATGCAATGCCATTTACAGGGATTCTTCCAAGTTAAGTCAGCCGCTAAGCACTTCTTCTTCCGATGATTTGTATGCGACGCTTTTTGATTTTAGTTCGGATGAGGTTGTGGCGGAGGAAATCGGACCGCAGCAGGTGCAACAGGTTATCGAGAAGATTATTCAAAAGCCGCTTCGTCGCAAGCTGCCCAACGAGCGAAGGAGTATTACGCACAAGTTTTCAATTTCAGGTCACGAAGGTTATTTGACCGCCGGACTTTATGAGGACGGCCAGCCGGGTGAGATTTTTATAAAGATGAGTAAGGAAGGATCGACTTTGTCGGGAATTATGGATGCGCTGGCGCTTTCGATTTCGATGAATCTGCAATACGGGGTGCCGGTTGAGGTTCTGGTCAGCAAGTTCTGCCACACGCGTTTTGAACCGGCCGGTATGACCGGAAACAGGGATATTCCAATGGTTAAATCGATTATGGATTATATTGGAAGGTGGATGGCGTTGAAGTTTTTATCACGTGAGACCGCCAAGAAATATCATAATGCGGATCTGGTGGACAGGGCTTATGAAGAAGGGAATAATTTGATGCTGATTCAGGTTCCGGTTGAGCAGGCGGAAAAAGCTACGGAGATTGTTTCCGACTTTGGTGATGACAGGACTCATAAATTGTCGGGCGTGACCCGCGTTGAAGGGGATTTGCGTGATCTGGAAAAGGTCGCGGCGGTTGCTCCATTTGAGATGTCACAGGAAGAGCTTATGAAGCTCCAGCAGAATAAAGCTCTGGCGATGAATAATGAGAGTGCGCCGATTTGTGTCTGCGGGATGGTGATGATTCAGAATGGGGCGTGTTACAAATGCGTCGCCTGCGGTGCCACGAGCGGGTGCTCATAGGATTCGATTTTACTGTGTCAGCTGCGAAAAATGCTTGTCACCGTATTTTTAATATGGCTCTGGCGGAAAATGTCTAGGCTCCTAGCAATCTTTACCTTACGAGCAGCCGGGGTTTTTACTGGACTTTTTTCCATAAAATGTATAGATTTAGGTAGATTTTAGGTTAAATGTATAGGTTTAAAGCTAATCCTTATATGCAGGGCTTATGAGTCAAAAGATATTACCTATTGGAAAGGTGGCTAAAATAATCGGGGTCTCGATCCAGACATTGCGGCGCTGGGATAGCATGGGGAAACTAAAATCTTTTAGGCCGGCTGCCGGCAGTCATCGCTATTATCGCGAAGAAGATATTGAAAAATTTATGAACCTGGATGTTGCTTCCATCGCTGAAAAATGGGTAAAAAACGAGCATTCAGCCAATCCTGAAGCTGACTTCCATTGCCCCACACGTGATATTTTTGAAGGAAGATTAACAAAAATTGAAAAAGATCTGGTGGGCATAAATATGCGAATAAATTTAATATCGCTTCTTGTAGCCATTACAGGTGAGATCGGGAATAACTCCTTTGATCATAATCTGGGTGCCTGGCCCGATATAGCAGGGATTTTTTTTGGCTATGATTTGGAAAAGAAAGTAATAGTGATGGCGGATAGAGGGCAGGGAGTATTGAAAACACTGAAGCGGGTAAAGCCGGATCTGAAAAACGATAAAGAAGCTCTGAAAACAGCTTTTACCGAAATTATTACCGCGCGCGCTCCCGAAGAAAGAGGTAATGGCTTAAAATTCGTAAAAAATATCGTGACTGAAAATCCATTAACACTTTTCTTCCAATCAGGTAATGCAAAATTAACTCTTAGGCAGAACGAACAAAATTTTAAAATCCAAAAAACCC
>JAHJEW010000131.1 GCA_018825335.1 Patescibacteria group bacterium
TATAATATATATGTAAATAATTTTTGAGTTCTGTAAACTATGTGTTATGGCTACTGATATGCGAAAAAAGTTTGAGCTGTCGGGGAAAGTTATTAGGGGTGAATTTGTCGGTAGAAAACTTGGTTATCCAACAATAAATGTTTCGGGTCATCATGATCTTCCGTATGGGGTTTATGTGAGCATTGTAACAACTTCAAAAGGAAGATTCAGGGGCGCTTTGCACTTCGGTCCGCGCGGAACTTTCGGGGGTGAGCATCCGGTGCTGGAGGTTCATCTGCTTGATTTCAGAGGGGATTTATATGATGAAACAGTCTGCGTAGATGTGTATAATAGGCTTCGGGATATTCAGGCTTTTAAAGATTTGTCTGCGCTTAAAGAGCAGATTGAAAAAGATATTGAACAGGTGGCTCTGGCGGATGTTCCATTACAATAAACTATGATAGCCTATCTTAGAAAAAAAATTTCCGATACCAATCCATTGCGGCTTTTGTATCATAAAATAATGGCGATTGCCGCGGCCGTTTATTATCGTTTCCCGTCGCGTTATTTAAATGTGATCGCGATTACCGGCACCAAGGGGAAAACCACCACGGTCAATCTGGTGACGGCTATTTTGATGGAGGCGGGATACAAAGTCGGGATGACATCGACCATTAATTTTCGGGTTGGTGATCTGGTCTGGTCCAATGCTACAAAAATTACCACGCTTGGTCCTTTCTTTTTGCAGAAGATGCTGAGGCAGATGGTAAATGAACATTGCAATTATGCGGTTCTGGAGGTTTCTTCCCATTCGATTTTGCAGAATCGTATCTGGGGGATAAATGTTGATACAGCTGTTTTTACAAATATTACGGAGGAGCATATTGATTATCATGGCGGATTTGAGAATTATCTGCGGGCCAAGGGTCTTTTATTTGAGCGTTTGAATCGAACCCAGCGCAAACCGCGCATCCCGAAGATTTCCATTTTGAATAAAGATGATCCGCATTTCAGTTATTTTGACCAGTTTTTGGCCGATAAGAAGTACAGTTACGGTCGGGAGCAGGGGATCTGTTTTGCAACGGATGTTGAGCTTTTGGCTGGTGGGTCGAAGTTTGTTTTGCACGCGCCGAATGAAAGGGCGGAAATACATTTAAGGATTCCCGGCGATTTTAATGTGGATAACGCCGTTGCGGCCGCCACGGTGGGGTTGGCCAACAATATTAATGTTACGACCATAAAGGACGCGCTCGAGAAAGCGTCGGCGATTGCGGGCCGATATGAGTCCATTGAGGCGGGGCAGAGATATAATATTATTGTTGATTACGCGCATACGGCTGAATCTTTGGAAAGTCTGCTCAAGCTTTATAAGGGGCTTACGCGCGGGAAATTGTATACGGTTTTCGGGGCGACGGGTGGAGGCAGAGACAAGAGCAAGAGGCCGAAAATGGGTAAGGCCGCGGACGAGTACAGTGATTACGTGATTGTTACGGACGATGATCCGTATGAGGAAAATGAGTGGAGAATTATTGAGGATGTTTGCATGGGTATCAAAAGAAAGGAGGGTCAGAATTTCTGGAGGATCCCGAACAGGGAAGAGGCTATCAAACTGGCTCTTACACTCGCAAAGGAGGGTGATACGGTTGTAGTTGCAGGCAAAGGCGCGGAGGAGATTCAGATACTTCGCGGGAAGTCGATTGAATGGGATGACAGAAAGGTTATTCGAGGTCTTTTGAGTCGGGAGATGAAGGTGGAGATAAGGCCCGGACATCTGGAAAAGGCTGAAAATGTCTATTTGCAGGGATAGCGGGGAGGCACCGTTCTTTAACGCACAATGCATGTTAGGATTTTTGTTGATCGATAAGCCGGAGCATATGGGGTCTTTTGATTGTGTGCGGTGGCTGAGAAAGATTTTGAATGTGCGGCGGATCGGTTTTGTGGGAACACTGGATCCGCTTGCGAGCGGTCTTATGATTTTTGCCATCGGGGAGGCGACGAAACTTATTCCTTATCTGGAGGGGCTGGATAAAGTGTATGAGGTGACGGCCACATTTGGGGCGGTTTCGGATTCTTATGATGCGGATGGGAAGATAAAGGAGTCGGAGGTGGTTTCGGCGGGGGTGAAGAGGGTTGTGCGTCCGGGGCGGGCGGGGATTGAGCAGGTTTTAAGTGAGCGGTTTTCGGGTGAGGTTTTGCAGGTGCCGCCCGTGTATAGTGCAATAAAGGTTGAGGGTAAGAGGGCTTATGCAAGGGCCCGCGGCGGCGAAAAACTAAAAATGAAGGCGCGCAAGGTGTTTTTTCACAGTATTTGTTTGGCTTCGCAGCGGTGGCCGCGGGCCCGTTTCACGGTTCACTGCGGCAGTGGCACCTATATACGCAGTTTTGTTCATGATCTGGGCCAAATTCTTGGCTGCGGGGCTTACGTTGAGAAACTCAGGCGCACCAAAATAGGGGACTATACCGTGGAAAACGCAATCGCTCCCGATCGTATCAATACAAAAAATGCTCATAAATATATTATTGCTCCCCAGGATTTTTTCCTGGACAAAAATGTTATTGTTTTATCATCTGAGGAATACAAAACTTTGGCTAACGGCGGATTTATTTCGGCGCGAAAACTTAAAAAGATATCGAGTTCGCACACATCGGGTCCGCTGCTGGCCGTTTATGAAAAAGTCTGCGTTGGTGTTCTTGAGCCGTTCAAGGGTCAGCTGAAATTCCACAGAAAATTTTTATAGGTTGAATTTTGTCCGTCCCGAAGGCAAGATTGCTTTGCACTATAATCCCGTGCCATGTTTCAGCAGTATTTCATTCCCGCCCTGTTTGCGTTCATACTTACTTTTGCGCTTTCTCTTGCGGCGCGAAAGTTTTTTCCAAAGTGGGGTCTTATGGATCGTCCCGAAAAATATGGCCTTAAGCGCAAGCCGATTCCATATTACGGCGGTCTGCTTATTTACATCGGTTTCGTGCTGACGGTTTTGCTTTTTGTTCCGATGGATCTGCATATAGGCGTTTTTTTAATAGCCGCGACGTTAATTGCGGGAGTCAGTTTTATTGATGATCTTATTGGTTTAAGTCCAGTTTTAAGGCTTTTTGTGCAGGTTGTGGCCGCTTTGATGCTTGTTTTTGCGGGGATCGGCATTCTTTCCATTTCCAATCCGCTGGGTGCCCCGATTGTGCTGGATAGCTGGAAATTATTTTTTACTCTGGATCATGTATACGAATTCTCGGTATTGAGCGCGCTTTTTACTGTTGTCTGGGTTGTTGCGATCGTAAATACAATGAATTTTCTGGATGGGCTGAACGGTTTGCCAAGTGGCATAGCAGTTATTGCGGGTGTTTCGCTTTTCCTTTTAAGTGTTCGTCCCGGTATGCATTTTGACGCGAGTTCACAGGTTCCCGTGGCTATGATGAGCCTTATTCTCGCCTCCACGGCTCTGGCTTTCTGGTTTTTCGATTTCTATCCCGCAAAAATGTTGATGGGCGATACGGGTAGCATGTTTCTGGGCTTTGTTCTGGCCACAATGGCTATTTTCTCCGGCGGAAAGGTTACGACGGCTTTTCTGGTTATGGGTTTCCCGATTCTGGACGCGATCTGGGTAATTTTGCGCAGGATTTTGCAGGGGAAATCGCCCATGAAAGGGGATCTTAAGCATTTACATCATCGTTTACTGGATAGCGGGCTAAGTCAGCGCGGTGCTTTATATATTATTTACGCTGTTTCCATTATTTTTGGCGCAATCGCGGTTTTCCTTGA
>JAHJEW010000132.1 GCA_018825335.1 Patescibacteria group bacterium
GCGGAGTCAGATACTCAAGAATCCTCTGGTAGTGTGTAATAAGCAAAACCCCCATGCCTGTTTCCTCATGCGTCACCCTAATTCCCTCCGCCGCACTCTTAAGCGCATCAATATCCAGCCCCGAATCGATCTCATCCAGAAAAGCGAACTTTGGCTTAAGCACGGCCATTTGCACAATCTCGGCCCTTTTCTTTTCACCACCTGAAAACCCTTCATTCAAACTGCGTCCAATAAATTTTTTGTCCATTTTCACCGCCTCCATTTTTTTTTGAATGATCGGATAAAAATCACCCACGGAAATAGTCTTTACGTCTTGATTATTTGCTTTGATGCCGGCATTAACCGCGTGCCGCACAAAATTTCCGAAAGTCACCCCCG
This sequence comes from Patescibacteria group bacterium, assembly GCA_018825335.1. Taxonomy (GTDB): domain Bacteria; phylum Patescibacteriota; class Gracilibacteria; order UBA1369; family UBA1369; genus JAHJEW01. The sequence continues at coordinate 379 of JAHJEW010000132.1, forward strand.
GAACTTCGCGCGGGTACTGGAAACCCAAAAACAGCCCAAGGCGCGCCCTCTTGTCCGGAGAGAGCCCCAGAATATCTTCACCGTTGAAAGTCACCGACCCATTCGTAACTTTATAGTTCGGATGCCCCATGATCGCATAACAAAGGGTACTTTTACCGCTCCCGTTCGGCCCCATAATCGCATGGATTTCACCGGACTTAACGGTCAGCGTCGCTCCTGTTAAAATCTCCTGTCCCATAGTGCTCACATGCAGATTCTCAATTTTCAGGATGTTTACCATGTTTTTTCGGGATTAATAAAATCGGCCAAAGTCGTGCGCACAAGCGTTGTCACAATGGTCTGATTAATAAATTTAAGTCCTTTTCGCACCGTACAATTACTCTCGCGAACGCAGGAATGGCCTGCGTCAAGACAACGCATCAAAGCCAGCGGGCCTTCGTGCGCCTCCAAAACATCCTTGATGGAAATATCGGCGGGTGCTTTGGAAAGACTATAGCCGCCACGACTACCACGGCCCGCCTCAATCAGCCCGGCCCGCTTAAGATCCGCCGCCACCTTCTGCAAAAAATAAAAAGAAAGCCCGTTTTTCTCCGCTATGGTCCTAAGCGAAAGCGGCTCAGTCGAGCCATTATTGGCCAGTGCCGTCAACAGCAGAAGACCGCTGTCGGTCTTTTGCGAAAGATGAAGCCATCCCGACTTCTGCGCAGCCCCTGCACTATTTAAAGCATCAGCCTTCTTTCTCCGAATAGATATCATACCCAAATGGTCGTAATTAAAAGTAGCCCAATCCTAAGCCGGAATAAGCACGTTGTCAACCATAAGATCATACGCAAATCACTTCGAATAAATTTCGAATATTAACCTAAGGCAGACATAATTTTTCGCGGCAACATAATTATCGCAGTCTGCGACAGGCAAATAATGGCCTGCGGAAGGGCCGGAACGCAGGCGTGCCACGCAACATTTTTCCCGGAACGCAATCTCGAATTTCGGCTAGCATAAGCCAAGAATGGCATGTTATATCACCATGATTATCTCCGAAAATCCACTCCAGAAGCTCGCTTTTGGGCTTGTGTTTGCTAATATATTCGCACGAGCAGTGGTGAAAAATTATTTTTTAATACAAACTTTCATGACCAATTCATTAATGACTGATGAGCCAATCACAACTCCGGCATCCCCCGCCATGTCGGGGCGTATCACCGCCGAACAGGAAAAGTTTCACCAAACATTCAAATATTGCGGCGCCAAACACCGCGAGTTTCGCAACAGATGTATTGGCATGTTGCCACGAATTCTGGAAGAAAGAATTTATGAAAAAAAAGGTTTCGGCTCGATAGGTAAATACGCGGGAATATTGGTCACCGCCATAGCGGGATCCCGCTGCGGCGGGGCAAGGCTAAGCCAAAAGCAGGTTGGGCGCGCCCTGGGTCTACACAGGAATTATGCAGACAAACCGGCCTTGAAAAAATTACTCGAAAACGGCGAAGCCGGATTAAGCAAGCTGGCGCGGGTCGCATCAATCGCCACAAAAGACAATCAGGATTTTCTGGCAAATCAAGTCATGTTACTTCCTCAAAAAGCACTGGAAACCATGGCGAGGGATTTCAGACTGGCACAAAAACCTGCTCTAAATATGCCGGCGGAACATGAAAAACAATTAAATCCCACCGACCGGAGCGGCAATCTATTTCAAGGTGCAAATGGCTACGCCAAGCCGCGCAGTGCCCACGATTTTGTGCGCGCGCACAAATCAAACCAGGATCAAACTGTGAAAAATGAGTCCGCAACGGATCCGCAAATGGCGCGTCCGCTGGAACTCACAAAGCTTAAACTTTCCGCGCAAAACCTTGAAAAACTGCTTGAACTGCAGGAAAAAGGCATAGACATCAACCGGCTAATCACTTCCATGCTGACTGCCCGCGAAGAGGAAATCGCGCAGGAAAAAGCCAATCTATCGGCGCAGGCCAAACCCGCAAAATCAAGGTACGTTAAAGTCGCGATAAAAAAACTTATCAATAAAGAATATGGTGACAAATGCGCGAAACAGGGCTGCCAAAAGCCGTCAACTCAAACCCACCACACGAACCGTTTTGCAATGAGCCAGGTTCACGATCCGCAGTTTATGGCTCCCTTGTGCACGGAACATCACCAGATAGCCCATAGCATAGACGCCAAATACAGGATGAAAAGCGGCTTGAGTTGACGGGGGGGCGCCCCCCGGCCTCGCAAAAATCACCCAAATATGATAAAATAAAAAGATTCATATGCCCAAAATCATGAGATTTGTAAGATATCAAATGCCGCAGGACGGTGGGAAAAACAAATCCCGCGAGCAGCTTGCAATGCAGGTTGCCGCGGAAGCGCAGGAGTCCGTGCAGGAAACATCAAAGCACAAAGCCGATCTGGATAACTATCTGCATAAATTTTCCAAAGAGCCGGATAAAGTTAAAGAAAAAGAAAAGTGGCGGGAATGGAACGAATGGCAAAAAGAAAAAGGCGCGTTTTCCGGCAAATTAAACGAATGGTACAAAAAAGGCGATAAAGAGGCCATGCGCCGGGCCGGCGTCACGCAAAAGGAAGACGAGCAGGACTACACAAGACGCCATCGGCTCCTCGCATCCGCGTATGTAACATGGGACGAAACCGGCGACAGAATTTCCGGAACTGTCGACTTTAAAAACAACCAAATGGCCGAATACAAAGTCGGCCTTGGAGACATGCTTCCGCCAAACGTAAAGTCCGTGCGCGTCCGGAAAAAATCCGGAGAAACCGTTGACTGCGCCCGCACGCGAAATCCTCAAACAGGCCGAATCGGATACTACGAAACACAGGCGCTTGCCAAAGGGCAGTACTTGTATGTTGCAATACACACCGGCGACAAATTTCAGATTGAACAGACCATAGACGAAAAAGACCTAAGAGCCCGGCGCTCAATCCTGTCCGAAAACGTGGCAGTATACAATCAGGGCGCAATGAACAGCAACGACGGCGAGGAAGTCTATTACACGGACCGCGGCGAACCCGTTGCCGGAACCCCAGCCGCAGAAAGAGCGCAGGCACGCGAAAAACCGCAGGCGGAGAGCGCAAAACGCCGCGCGTCTTTTAGGGAAACAATAGCAAAAGCAGCCGACGAACTGGAGCTGGAAGGCCAAAGAAGAAGAATTGTCGAACTCGCAAAGCGATATTCCGGCAGCGATCGTTTTAAGACGGATTATGCAAAAAGCGAAAATCGGGATCTGAAAGGTGGACGACTCGGTTGCGCGTGGGTTGTAACATCTATCTTAAAAGAAGCCGGCCTAATGGACGAAATATCGAAAGGAACCTATACCGCGGAAAATCAACTAAAACAAAAAGGATGGACCGAGGCACCGCGTTCACAGGCCGAGCCGGGTGACGTTGTATTGTGGGAAAAACTGCCCCAAAAAGCAGTCATGACACAAAATGGCCCGCAATATATCGGCGGACACCGCCACATTGGAATTGTAGTGGGCGATAATCTCGCGGTAAGTAACAGTTCATTGGAGGGCCGACCAATTACACATGCGATAGATTCCGGCCGCCGCGTCGAGAAAATCCTAAAACCGCCGCGTGAACAGCAGGAACCACGTGTGGCTCCCGCGGAAGCAAGACCGGCCAACGAAAAACTGGCCGCCGCCATAGAAAGAAAAACCGGCCGCTGGCTCCCGCTCATTAAAGAAAAATGCGAAAAATACGGCATGTCGCAGTACATACCGCTCGTTCAGGCAATCATGTTCCAGGAA
>JAHJEW010000133.1 GCA_018825335.1 Patescibacteria group bacterium
GTAATGGCTCTGCGTTCACTCATAAGAGCTTCGCGCAGGTCATTTTCGGCGATCTGCTTAATCTCTTCATCCGTCAATTTGGGCTCAGCCTTCGAAAGTACCGTTGAAACAACAATGCTTGTTGAAAGCGGGGTTTTTATATCGGCAAGATACTTTGGAAGATCATTTGCGGTTTGCTCAATATCCTGTTGAAGGGCCTGCAATTCACCGGTGGAAAGTCCTCCGCTTTCAACTTTGGCGGTTTCATCCATAAACTGGTCGGATAAAAAACTGAAACGGTTAAGGGCCAGTTGAGCCGCTTTGTATCGATAAGCGTTGATGTTTTTCTGAACGCCTCTCAGGCTGTCGTTGACGCTCTTTAGATTCTGGGTGACGTTGGGACCGAAAACATCAAAAGTGGGTGAAAGCTCTTTAAAAAAATAAAAGGCGCCCGCGGCAGTCGCAATAAACATAATTGCGAAAACGGTCTGCACAAGCCGCAGTTTGCGCTGCAATTTTATTTTACGCTCATCCTCCAGGCTTTTTTGCAGGAGCGGCGCGGCGCCCAGGATGGGCTTTGCCGCGGAAGCGGGAGTCTGCTTCTGCAGAACCGAAGAAATCACCTTGGATTCCTTCTCCTCCTCTTTTTGTCGGTTAAAAATATTGGTAAAAGCAGGGCCCTCAGCGGGTTTGGTTTCAAGAGCCGGTGCCACTGCGGGTTTTATCGCGGATGGCGCGTCGGATTCCGGCAGTTTTGGGGCCGCAGTCGCCGGTTTCGCCTCAATTTTTAGGTCTATTGGAGTATTATCTGCCATAGTTTTTGTGTTGATTTTTGTTTTTTTAATCCTCTTATTTTACCAAAAAAAGCCCCCGGAGTAAAGGCACCGGAGGCTTGGGGCTATCCTAGAAAAAGGTGGGGTAAGATTGAGTTGACAGACTTAACCTTTAACCCCCCACCCGGAATGAGCATATTGAAGCTTGCGAAAATCATCAATACAAAAGAAAAAGCGGCAAAGAAATATAAGCAGGAAGCCTGGAGGCGGGGATTCGGATGTATTAGATGTGGAAGTATCAAGGCATGGAAACATCGAAAACTGAAAAACGGGTTGCAGAAATATCGCTGTGAAGATTGCAAACACGTTTTCTCGGATCAAAGTTGGACAATGCTGCGCTGGAACAAGGCAAGAATAGATAAGGTTGCGGTCGTTAATCATTTAAGTACGAGCAAAATGACCATGCGGGAAATAGCTGAAGAAAGCGAATTAAACAAAAACACTGTGATGAACCTGAAAGCGAAATTGAGAAAATACAGAGGCAAAATATATTGTGCATTGGCGCCTTAGCAGTTAAGTGGGGTGGTGGAGATGGATGAAACGAAAATAGGAAAAGACTGGTATTGGGGCGCGATTGAACGGGAAACAAACCAGGCGGTTGTTGAAAAAATCCCCAATCGCAAGGAGGAAATATTAACGGCAAAGATCTGGAAATATGTGGAAGAAGGCTCAACGGTGATGACGGATGAGTTTGCGGGCTATTACCTGCATCCGCGGTTCTATAGTCATTTTGCGGTCAAGCATTGCGAATACTTTGTGCATCCGGAATGTAATTTAATACACACTAATCGAGTTGAAGGGCTATGGGCACAGTTAAAACGTGAGATCGAAAGGATACGAAATAATGTTAAACCAGAACACATTCCAGCTTATATAAACGAGTATTTTTACCTGAAAAATCATGACAAATCTCAAAACCCCAGCTTTTTCCCATTGTACTGCCATCAAACCTAGTCAACCCCACCTTTTCATGGGACAGACCCGGAGGCTTTTAAACAGTATTACGTAAATTCAACTACACAAGCTCAACCGTAGCACCGGCCTCTTCAAGCTTCTTTTTAAGTTCATCGGCTTCTTCACGAGCGATGTTTTCCTTAACGGCTTTTGGAGCGCCGTCAACAATGTCCTTGGACTCTTTAAGGCCAAGACCTGTCGATTCGCGAACAGCCTTAATAACATTGATCTTCTGGGCACCCGCATCTTTAAGCATAACGGTGCAGGTAGAGCTGACCTCCGCGGCAGCTTCGCCTCCGGCAGTAGCAGGAGCGGCAGCCATGGCAACGGGAGCGGCGGCACTGACGCCAAACTTTTCTTCCATTGCTTTCACCAGGTTGGCAAGGTCGAGAACTGAAAGTTTTTCAACCATATCAAGGATCTTCTCGGCATCCTTGCTTAGTTGTAATTCGGTTTTTGCTTCATCTGACATTTAGAAAAAGTTATGGGATATAATAAAATTTATAATTATGATTTTGGTTCTTCCGGGCCAGCCTCCTCGGCCGGAGCTTCGACTTTCTCCTCGGCTACCTCGGCCGGAGCAACTGCCGCAGCGGGCTTTTTCTCTTCAATAGCCTTCAAGGCATAAACAAAACTTCGCAAAATTCCCGATAAAACTCCGTGAAAACCGGAAATAGGTGCTTTCATTGAACCCACAAGCTTCGCCAGTATTTCTTCTCTGGAAGGAAGCTGGGCCAATTCCATGGCCTCGGCCTGGGAAATGAATTTACCTTCCACAAGCCCTCCAAGAATCTTAAGCGCATCTTTTTCCTTGGAGAAAGTATGAAGAATCTTCACTGCGGCGATCACGTCATCGTAACCAAAAGCGGCCCCAACCGGACCTTGTAAAACTTCCGACGGTGCATCCGGAAGATTCGAATTCTTTAAAGAAATACGCATTAATGTCTTCTTCGCGACACGATAATCAACACCCTGACTCCGCAGCCGCTTGCGCAGCTCGCCTATATCCTTAACGGTCAGCCCGCGGTAATCGGTAAAATAAACCGCCGTGGCCCTGCCAAACTTTTCATCAAGATCAATGAGAATATCCGCCTTTTTTTCTTTGGTAACTGCCATGATTAATAATTTTAAAAAAAATCTCAATGCCATAGACTTGAGACTTTTCAGGGTGTCGCTTCTGCCCCCGCCAGGGCGGGGCGCACGACACATTCCTTCCAGTTTTCTGTCTCGGCAGGATTTACGGTGGAAACCAACCTGCTGTCTATGACGAAGTGCATGCTATAGCGGATACAATAAACAGTCAAGAGAAATTGAAATTTCAAAATCCGAATATCAAATATCAATTCAATGACGAATTTCTAATTTCAAACGTCAAATATTTTTTAACATTTGAAATTCGGATTTCGGATTTCTAACAAACCCCCTTCACAAATAACAAAAGCAGCTCTACAATAAAAACCGTCCGCAATTATCACGCCAAAGTACGGTGGACTTTACATCCAACCGCAAATGAAAATCTATCAAGAAATCAAACAGTTCCTTTCCCGGTGCGAAGCCGAAAATAAGCCGGCTATTATTGCCATAGTCGGGCCGACCGCATCCGGCAAAACCGCACTCTCCCTGAAAATCGCCCACGAAATAAACGGCGAGATTATTTCAGCGGATTCGCGTCAGGTTTATAAATACATGGACATCGGCACAGACAAGCTTCACGAATCAAAAATGGAGGGAATTAAACATCATCTCATAGACATTATAGATCCGTCCGAGCAGTTCACGCTTTCCGACTACAAAAGACTCGCGATAAAAGCAATAAACGAAATCCATCGGCGCAAAAAAATACCCATATTGTGCGGTGGAACGGGCCTTTATATTAACGCCATCATTCAGAATTATCAGGTGCCGGTGGTATCGCCCCAGTATGATCTTAGACAAGAACTTGCCAGGTATTACGAGGAGCACGGTGCGCAGGCTCTCCACGATATGCTGAAGGAGCGCGATCCCGAGGCCGCAAACCAGATTCACCCCAACAATGTCACTTACGTCATCCGCGCCCTGGAAATCAACATAGCCGGAAATCAAAACAAAAAAAACGTAACTGGCGAACAGGAATTCGCAGTCTTCGTAGTAGGCATAGACTGGTCAAGAGAAGTACTATACGAAAGAATAAACCGCCGCGTCGACGATCTCATTGGAAATGGACTTTTAAACGAGGTGAAAAGCCTTTTTATGAGGGGCTACAATGAAAAAATGCCATCCATGAGCTCAATCGGTTACCAAGAATTAATAGAATTTTTAAGTGGAAATGTTACACTGGAGCAGGCAATCGAAAATATAAAGAAAAACACCCGCAACTATTGCAAGCGGCAGCAAACCTGGTTCCGCCGCTATCGCGACATTCACTGGCTTGACGGCCAAAATCTGCAAGAATACCTCTCTAAACAAAGCTCCCGATGTCGGTACTCGGAAAAAACTGGAATATAAGAAATCAGGATAACAGCCAAAGCATTATTGAAAAAATCTTGGCAAATCGCGGGCTGGTAGGCCGCAATAAGGTAGATTCGTTTTTAAAATTAAGTTTTAAGAAGGGGATGCATAACCCCTTTTTAATGAAGGGGATGGATAAGGCAATCCAGCGTATAAAGCAAGCTTTGAAAAACAATGAAAGGATAATGATTTTCGGAGATTACGATGTGGATGGGATCAGCGGCACCGCAATTATGGTTCACGCCCTGAAACTTCTCGGAGGCAAAGTGTCCTACAGGCTGCCACATCGCGTGGAGGACGGCTACGGACTGAGTAATAAATTCATTGATGAGTTCGCCGGACTCAACATTAAAGTATTGATTACGGTCGATTGCGGTATTTCCTGTAAAGATCAGATAGCACTGGCCAAACAAAAAGGAATCGATGTGATTATTACCGACCATCACATGATCCCGGAGCATATTCCGGATAAGGCCTTTGCCATTTTGCATCCGCAGCAGCCGGGTTGCGAATATCCGTTTAAGGGACTTACGGGCGCGGGAGTGTCATACAAACTGGCCTGCGCGCTTATAACCGAACTTTGCGAAGCTGCCGATCGTGAAAATTATCTCTATGCGCTTTTGGATCTGGCAAGTCTTGGCACTGTGGCCGATTTGGGGCCGCTGGTGGACGAAAACCGCATCATTGTAAAATACGGTCTCCAGTCGCTGCAGAGTACAAAATGGCAGGGACTCGAATACCTTAAAGAGATCGCCGGCATTGAACCGAACAGTAAAATTAACATCAACACAATCGGATTTTGCATAGGACCGCGCATAAACGCAGCGGGAAGAATAGACAATCCCTATTACGCTCTGCAGCTTCTTTTGTACGATAAGCGCGACGAAAAAGCGAAAATGATCGCCGCTCATCTGGAAAACCTGAATCAGACACGCCAGAAAATGGTGGCCGACGCGCTTGAAGAGCTGGAAAACAGAATAAAAGACGATCAGGACAGCAATTCAATAATAATTGCGTGGGATAAAAACTGGCACGTTGGCATACTCGGACTTTTGGCTGCCAAATGCGTGGAAAAGCACAACGCGCCTACAATAATCATGCAGGACTTTGGCGACGAATTGGTTGGATCTTCCAGGGGGCCGGAGTGGTTTGATCTTGTTGAAGCGCTTACCGCGCATAGTCACCTCCTGAAAGCTTTTGGCGGGCATACGCAGGCCGCCGGTTTCACCGTAGAGAAAAAAAACCTTAATGAGTTCACGAAGTCCATGCATGAATACGCGCGTGAAAAACTTGAACACACCGAGTGGCATCCGACAATAGAAATTGATTGCGAGCTCTCGGACAAAGAAATCGATGACGGACTTGTTAACTTTCTGGAGCAGATGGAACCCTTTGGAATCGGCAATGAGCAGCCGATTTTTCTTTTACGGAATGTTTCAATCGATGATGTAAAAAAAGTGGGTAAGGATCAAAACCATTTACACTTTAAAGTTCAGACTCCCACGCGCACCCTATCGGTCATTGGCTTTAGGCTTGGAAAACACGAATCTTATCTGCGCGATCACAATGCAATAGATCTTGTCTGTTATCTGGAAAGAAACGAGTGGAAAGGCATGTCAAAACTTCAGCTTAGGGCGATAGATCTGAAGGGAGTGGAATAAAATCCGAAATCCGAATTCCAAATGACGAATCAATGACGAAGGTCGAAGGTTTAATGTCAAAAATTTGTTGAAATTTGAAATTCAAACATTTGACCTTTGTTTGACATTTGAAATTTGACATTTGACATTAGACATCTAAACTTCGGATTTGACCCCGGGCGGCGGCTTTGCTAATGTTCTCCCTTACACGCGCCATACGCATTGATAAAAAGGGGAAAATGTGTCATAATTTACAGAAATCCAAACAATGGAAAACATAAGAAAACAAATAGTTGAAATCGTAAAAAGAAGCCAAAGGATCCTGCTCATGCCCTCAACGCCGGTGGACGGGGATTCACTGGGAAGCTCTCTGGCCCTATACCTCGTATTTAAAAAAATGGGAAAAGAGGTAACCGTTGTTTGCGCGGATCCCGTGCCGGAAGCCTTTAAATTTCTGCCGACCACAAAAGTCATAGGCAGCGAATTCTCCCCTGCAAACGATTTTATTGTGACGCTGGATTGCAGAAAGGCCAAAATAAACACCATCCGCACCAAACTGGAACAGGACAAAGTGAATATCATCATCACCGCCAAGAAAGGCCAGTTTTCAAAAGAGGATGTTTCATTCCACCACGGCCCCAGTAAGTACGATTTAATAATAACGGTGGACACCGGCGACCTTTCGCAGCTTGGCCGATTTTACGAAGACAACACTGCAATGTTCAGCGGTGTTCCGCTTATAAACATAGATCATCACGCATCCAACAGCCATTTCGGAAGGATAAATTACGTTGATATTATGGCCAGCGCCACCACCGAAATGCTGATCCGGCTGATTCAGGATTTTGAAAAGGAAGAAGATAAAAAACTGATGGACGAGGACATTGCGACTCTTCTGCTCGCGGGGATAATAACCGATACGGGCAGTTTTCAGAACGCCAACACAACACCGAGGTCTTTTGCGGCTTCCGCAATTTTAATAAAATACGGAGCCAGGCAGCAGGAGATCATTCAGAATGTATTTAAAACCAAAAACCTTTCCACTTTAAAGCTGTGGGGACGGATTCTTTCCAAAATAAAAGTCGATAAGGAACACCACATTGTCTGGTCTACGGTAAACAGACGCGATCTCCAGGAAACGCACAGCACCGCGGACGAAACGGGCGGCATAATCGACGAGCTGCTATCCAACGCGCCCGACAGCGAAATAGTGCTTCTAATAAAAGAAAAAGAAGACGGAATAATTTCCGGCAGCGTTCGCACCATAAATTCTTCCATAGATGCCAGCGCCGTGGCGGAAATGTTTGGCGGTGGCGGCCACACTCAGGCGGCCGGATTTAAGATACGAAGCGAAGATCTGGAAAAAACCGAAAAAATGATAATTGAAAAAGTGCGCGAATTTCAGGAGAAAAGACATAAGGCGGCATCAACTTTTGATTACGATGAAGAGGGGGAATCTTCTGTAACAGTAGATAAAGCAACGGAAATCGACATGGGGGAGGAGGTGACTGAAAGAACGGTCGAAAAGAAACCCCGGATTTCCGGCGAAACAAAAAAAGAAAAAAAAATGAAGAAAACAGCTGCGACTGAAAAAACGCCGGAGGAAGAAAAAGAAAC
>JAHJEW010000134.1 GCA_018825335.1 Patescibacteria group bacterium
AATAGAGCCAATGACCGGAATTTCGATTGGAGAGATAATGAATGTGAGCGTTTTAAGCGAAATAAAACTTTCACAGGCGGCTCTTATTTTTGATTCGGAAATTTTTGAACTTTCGCCGAGTCTTGGGCAGGATGGAGTGTATGTTGCCACGTTGAAGGCGCCGGAAGATCCAGGAGTTTATCCTCTTGATATTCTTGTTGTTGATGAGCTGGGGAATGAGGCTACGTATAAGGAAAAAGCTCTTGTAACTATTTCTGCGGATGGCAGTGCGGTAGTTACACAGGAATCTGCGGAAGTTCCTTTAGAGGAAACTACAACAGGAACTTTCGCTCCGCAGGATTATCTGCCTAGTGCCGGTATTCCGCCATCACAAGTTTTCGGATTAATTGCTTTTGGTTCTGATAAAAGAGTAACAATGGTCTGGGAAGCTGCAAATGATGATGGAACTATTGATCATTATAAGGTTTATTATGGGTTGGATCCTGCTAATCTTGATATGTCGGTTGATACAATTGATGCTTCAACAACCTGGTATGTTCCGGGTCTTGTTAATGGTAAAGAGTATTTCTTTGCTGTTGCAGCAGTTGATGATGAAGGTCTGGAAGGTGAAAATTTGAGTGATTTTGTTAATGCGATTCCTTTTCAGCTGGAGGTACAGACCGCTTTACCATATAGACCGGAAAGCGAATTGGGTGCTTTTGGTGGTGATGCTTATTTAAGGGGTGCCGCTATTGGCCAGATGCCTCCGGAAATGGTCAGAAATGGACCGGAAATGTTGTGGCTTTTCGTTGGAACAGGTGGTATTGGAGCCCTTGTGAGAAAATTGTCCAAAAGAAAGAGGCTTTTAAAATAGTTTTTTCCCTGATATGATTTGGCGGCTTAAGAATCGCTATGTTTGGAATGTTTATTATTCGATTTGTTGGGATATTATTCGATTTGATAAGTTTTGCGATTATTGCAAGAATCCTTCTTTCATGGATGCCTTCGGGCGGCGGCGAAAAAATCAGATTTATTTTGCGTGATATTACGGAGCCTATTCTCGGGCCTTTCAGGAAAATTGTGCCTAGATTGGGTATGATTGATATTTCACCGATTGTTGCTTTAATTGCATTGGATTTGTTAAGAGGTATTTTATTGCAAATTTTGTACCAGTTATTTTAGGATATGAAGGTTTATAATACTTTGTCGGGCAAGAAGGAGAAATTTTCTCCCATCCATGATGGCAAGGTTGGTATGTATGTTTGCGGGCCCACCGTTTATGATTTTGGGCATTTGGGGCATGGCAGATCGGCTGTTTCGTTTGATGTAATACGCAAATATCTTGTTTATAAAGGTTTTGATGTGAATTTTATAAGCAATTATACGGATATAGATGATAAAATGATTGCCCGCGCGGAAATAATGAAGATTTCAGTATCGGAACTGGCCGAAAAGATCATTCCTGAATACAGGCAGGATTATGCTGCTTTGGGGGTACTGTCAGGGGATGAGGAGCCTCTTGCGACAGAGCATGTTTATGAAATGATTGAGATGATAGCGGGGCTGGAAAAGAAAGGTCATACTTATGTTATTTCTGACGGGGTATATTTTGATGTGAAGACTTTTGCTGATTACGGTAAGCTTTCAGGTCAAAAAATGGATGAACTTCGTGCAGGTGTTCGAAAGGATATTAATCCGGAAAAGCGGAATCATCAGGATTTTGTTCTATGGAAATTATCAAAACCGGGAGAGCCGTCATGGGATAGTCCATGGGGAAAGGGTCGGCCGGGGTGGCATATTGAATGTAGTTCCATGAGCAGAAAATATTTAGGTGAAACTTTTGATATACATGGAGGAGGAGCGGATTTGACATTTCCTCACCATGAATGTGAAATAGCACAAAGTGAAGCTTTAAGTGGTAGACGTTTTGCGAAATATTGGCTTCATAATGGATTTATTCGTATTGATAATGAAAAGATGTCAAAGTCGTTGGGAAATTTTTTTACTCTACGTGATATTTTTAAAGAATATGATCCACAGGTTATACGATATATGTTCTTACAAACACATTATCGATCTCCTATAGATTTTACGAATAAATTACTTGAACAGTCGGCAAATAGCTTAATGAGGGTACATGATTTTTTCAGAAGGCTTAGTGATTATGAAGGAGATGGAAAGGATGATATGTCAGAAGGGATTGCTTCGATTAGGAAAAGATTTGAAGAAGCAATGAATGATGATTTTGAGACGCCAGTTGCTCTGGCAGTATGTTTTGATTTAATTAGAATTGTGAATAAGAAAATTGATCATGGCAAGCTGTCTACGGTAGGAAAAGAGGCAATTCTCCATTTAATTGAGAAGTTTGATAGTGTTCTTGGCATATTTAAACCTACAACTCTTGTTAAAATTGGTGATGATATTGAAAAGTTGATTAGTGAGCGTGATAAGGCCAGAGCAAATAAGGATTGGGTGCGCGCGGATGAGATACGCGATGTACTTCTGGAGCGTGGTATCGCACTTGAAGATTCTTCCGGCGGTACAATCTGGAAAAAGGTTTAGTTTTTTAGATTGAAGACTTCAGATTATATAAGACTTTTGGTAAGTCGGGTTATATCCCCTGCTCCCATGATGATAATGACGTCAAAATCGTTGATTCTGTTTTGGATGTCATAGAGGGTTTTATCAAGTCCAAATCCATAAGAAGCTTTTTTATGATGTTTGGATATTTCAATGGCAAGTTTTTCGGGACTTGTACGGCTAATGTCTTTTAGATTATCTCTAACCTGGTAAATGTTGGGAATAATAACTTCATCAGCTAGTCCAAAACTGGTTGCAAAATCATTGAACAATTTTATTGTACGGCTGTATTGATGTGGTTGAAATACGCACAAAATACGGGAGTCCGGTCCGAATTTATCACGGGCTGCCGCCAAAGTTGCCTTTATTGCAGTGGGATGATGGGCGTAATCGTCAATGATTATTTTGCCGTCTGAACGTTTGAATGTTTCAAAGCGTCGGCCCGCTCCCATAAATCCATTAAGTTTCTTTATTGCCTGATCGATATTTATATCCGTAATTTGCCTGGCAGTTTCGAGAGAGGCAATGGCATTATAAATGTTATGATGACCCGGAATTGATAAATCCATTTTATTGAAATATGGGTTATATTTATCAAAAAACAATACTTTTGGTCTATTTGCCAAACTTGCAAGTCCTTCACATAAATTTCTAACGTTTTTATCATCAAAGTTGGCAATTATCCTACCGTTTCGCGGCAACCTGGCTATAAAGCTTTCGAAAGCGGATCGGTAATCGTTTTCATCTAAAAAATAGTCGAGATGGTCAATCTCGATGTTTGTGATAGTGATGAAATCAGGATGATAGTTTAGAAAATGTCTTTGATATTCACAGGCTTCAATAATTAGGTATTCGCTCTTGCCGCAGCGATAATTACTATCTCCAAATTCATGAATATTTGAACCCAAAATAACTGTCGGATCAATAATATCCATAAGTATTGTTGCTACCATTGCGGTAGTGGTTGTTTTGCCGTGGGTACCGCAAATGGCTATGGTTGTATATTGATCAGTCAGAAAGCCAAGGGCTTCGGGATATGAAAGTAATGGCAGATTAAATTTTTTGGCTGCCATTATTTCAACGTTGTCCTGTGATATGGCTGCTGAATAAATTACAAGGTCGAGTTCATCTGTAATATTGGCTTCATGATGCGCAATACCGTTAGAGTCAGATCCCGTGATTGTTTTTCCGTTTTCTGACAGGATTCCAGCAAGGGCGCTCAATCCGCTGCCGTTTATGCCGATACAATGTATTTTACGTGCTTTCTGAAGGATGTTTTCCATCAAGATTTTCATGAGATATTATCAGAAAAAGTGTATCAGAGTTGATTTATTGCTTCAAACGGCTTTTTGTAATATATTCACGGGGTCTTTATGTGCTTATTATGGCTATTCGTTTTCAACAGACATCAAGCAGTGCAAAGCTTGTAATTGTAGCATTGCTTTTCCTGGTATCTTATCTTTTGTTTACGTTAACGTCATCGGTTTATAAAAGTCATCAGCTTGACGTTCATATTAGTAATTTTGAAGCTGAAAATGCCAGAATAGAGGAGGAAATCCGTACAAAGAGTGATGAGTTGGGGTATTATAATTCCGATGCATATATAGAAAAAATTGCTAAACAAAATTTAGGTTTAGTGAATCCTGGAGAGGAAGTTATTATAATTCCCAATGATATTCTTGATGTCGAAAGTAGTTATGGAGATAATGTAGGAACAGTGTCTGGATCAAATAGCTACGAATCTTTAAATAACCCTCAAAGATGGTGGAAGTTTTTCTTTGATACGAAGCGTTAGTTGACACAGCGCGACATTAAAAGTACATTCTTTACGCTAATTGTGACGCGGGGTAGAGCAGAGGCAGCTCGTCGGGCTCATAACCCGGAGGTCGGTGGTTCGAATCCACCCCCCGCAACCAAATTTCAGATTGTTATTTGTGATGCGCGGCAGGGTAGCTCAGTCGGTTAGAGCGCGGGACTCATAAGCCCGAGGTCGTGGGTTCGATCCCCTCCCCTGCTACCAGATATTTTGTTATAATGCGGCTATGATGAATTATAAAAAGGCCGGCCATTTTAGTGAGGATGAGCAAAAATATTATCTTTGGTACAGGAATGCAAAAGATGGTATTTTGTTGCCAATAAGCCGTTTTTTGGCGGCAAGGCATGTCACGCCTAATACACTGAGTTATATGGGACTTTTAATGATGCCTTTTTTTGTTTATTGTTTCGCTTACAATCCGTGGATCGCTTTCTTCTTTCTTATTATAAATTTATTATTTGATGCTTTGGACGGATCCGTGGCAAGAGTAATGAAAAAGGAGTCAGCCAAGGGTGAATTTACGGATAAAGCGGTTGATTACGCCAGTTTTGCGGTTGTATATTTTACTTTTTTATATTTCGGGTTGTTCAGTCCTTTCTGGGCTGCTGTACTTCTGCTAAATTATGCAATTATGCAGTCGTTAATCATTTTTGGCCAGATGATGGAAGTTAAGCTTTTCCCTATTCTAAGGCCTAAAATGATTATTTATTTATTTTTTTTAGTCTGGCTAATTAGCGGGCAAAACCTATTTGATCCCCTGCTTGTCGTTTTATCAGTGTATTTACTGGTTTCAAATTATTTTCTTATTGCAAAGATTCGATGCTCTTTATAATCGGGCAGGCTTTGTTTTTCTTTTTACCGTCTTATGTTGGTAATTCAGCACCGGTGTTATTAGATCGATTTAGCTTATTTGAAGGCTTAAAGAGGCCGATTGATGGTGGAAAAATTTTTATAGGTCAACCTCTCTTCGGAAAAACAAAGACCTGGCGCGGCATTATTGGCGGCTCTTTGGCGGGAATGGTTATGGCAGGATTGCAGGCCGGATTATTTATTTGGGTACCACAGATCCATTCGTGGTATCTTTTTTCTTATAATTTACCGGACGTTTTATTATTTGGTTTTTTGTTAGGTCTTGGAGAAGGTTTGGGTGATCTGATTAAAAGTTTCTTTAAGAGAAGGCTTCATGTTGAGAGTACAAAGCCCTTTTTTCCTTTTGACCAACTAAGCTTTCTTGGCGCATTGATCCTGGGGTCTTTTTATTTTTTGCCATCCTTGAATCATATATTGCCTATATTAATTTTATCGCCATTGATTCCCGTCATTACAAATTTAATCGCTTTCAAACTGGGTTGGAAAAAGGTCTGGTGGTGATTTTTTTATATATTTATAAGGTTTGAAACGAATTCTTTAATAGTAGCGAAACTTTTCCCCTTTGGTAAAAGAATATATTGACCGAGGCTATTTTTGCTTTGATATAGGAAATTAGCCGTACTGATAACGTTACCCCGGGATATTTGATAGTTATGATATTGCTGAAGATAGCTTAGTCCCTCAAATAAACTTATGTTTGTACTGATGTTGGCCTGTAGTTTTGCAAATATTCTTGTTGCAAAGTCGAGTCTGGCCAAAATGTTTAGTTTTTCAATGCTTTGTTTAACCGCACTGATTACTTGTTGTTGTCTAATTGCCCGATCAAAATCGGAGGTAGATTTGCGGCTCCTGGCATATTTAAGGGCTGTACTGCCGTTCATGGTATAGTGCCCGGGATTAAATGTTACAGTTGTATAGGTATTATTTGGGCCAGGATAGGCATTATCGACTATCTTTTTTTCGACGTCTATTTCCACTCCACCCAGAATGTCGATAAGATCGATAAATGAATCGAAATTAAATATAACGTATTTATCGGCTGTAAGGCCTGTAATTTTAGCAATGGCTTTTTGCAGCTCATAGATGCCGTACTTGGCGTATAATTCATTTATTTTTCGCCCATTATAATATAAGTCGCGTGGAATACTTATGATGTTGATTTTCTGGTTATTAGGGTTTGCGCTGATAAGCATAATTGTATCGGTAAGCTTTGCGTTATGACCAACAACTAATACGTTTTCAATATTCGGATCAGGGGGCTGGATGCTGAGTTCTTTTTGAAGTTTTTGATTGGTGATTGCCAGATCACTTATTATTGTTTCTTTTTCTTTTAGCTGATTGCTGATCATCTGATTGGCCTGAATCAGTTCTTTGTTAGCTTCTTCAAGTCTTCTTGATACTATGGAGATTTGATTATGATTTAAGCTCATTTTGCTATACATATCCGATAGAGCTGCATCCTTTTCGTCAAGATTTTGCTTTATTTCTCCGACTTCATTAATAAGTACGCTGATTTTTATATCTTTGTTTAAGGCATCTTCGGTATTTTTTTTCAATGAATATCCGAAACTTAATGAAAGAATGATGATCGTAAGGAAAAGGCAGGAAGTTGCTAAATTATGTAACCTGTTATTTTTATTTTTGTTGGACATGATCTATGAAATATCTATACCTATTCGAGCGGATATTTCCTGATCCACGAACTCTTTTTTCCTTCCATATTTCATGCGTGAGTATTGCTTTATGATATCGCCGATCTTGGGATTCGCCTTGCTCATGTCGTATATTGTTTCAAGTGAAAATGGTCTCGAAGTAGTGTTATTGATGTTGAGCTTTATATAAGCTTTATAATTCGCAATGCCGATTACGTCCTGTTCGGTTAGAACAGGAGCATATTCTTTTGCCATATACTCGGCATCGTCAGCGCCGATTTTAAAGGACATCATTGTTCCAACGTTACCAAAGACGGCGTCGCGAATTGATGTGTCCTGTTTTTTCTCAAGTTGCTTAATGTATTGATGGGCCATGATTAAAGCCAGGTGGTATTTTCTGGCTTCGGAAAGAATCGAAGCAAAACTGTCGGTAGCGAAATTCTGGAACTCATCCACATAAAGGTAGAAATCTTTTCTTTCTTTTTCAGGGATGTCGACACGGCTCATAGCTGCCATTTGTAATCTGGCTACCATGACAAGGCCGAGTAGCTGCGTGTTTAGGTCACCCATTTTACCTTTGGAAAGGTTGATTAACAGTATTTTTTGTTCGTCCATTACTTTGCGGAAATTGAACGCAGACTTTGTTTGACCGATGGTATTACGCATTATTGAATTCGTAATAAACGGTCCGAATTTGGCTGAAAAATAAGGGATCATTTCTTGCCTTTCGCGTTCACCTGTATGAGCGTATTCATGTTCCCAGAATGATCGCACTACCGGGTTTTTGACCTTGCTGACTTTGTATTTCATGAATTCGTCGTCAACAAAGATTCTTGGAACATCTATGAGTGTTGCTCCTTCTTCAGGATCTTCCATAAGAGTTAAACAGCCATTTCTGAAATAATGCTGAATACGTGGGCCGAAGATCTCATCACCGAATATTTTAATGAATATTTCTGTTGCCTGACTTGAAGCAAGGTCCATTTCTGCCGGATTGGTAGCTTCAAGAATGTTTAATCCCATTGGGCGCTCTGTGTCCGCGGGATTGAAGATTATTACGTCTTTTGCTCTTTCTTTTGGGACAAACTGAACTAATTCCTCTATCAAGTCTCCGTGTGGATCTACTACGCAAAGGCCATCTCCGTTTATGATGTCCTGGCGAGCCATCCAGCTTAAGAATGCGGATTTACCTGAACCGGATTTCCCGATGCAGTATTGGTGTCTTGTACGGTCTTCTCTTAATATAGCTACTGTTTTTTTCTCTCCACGGAAGGAGTTGTAACCAAGGATAACTCCTTCTTTGGGATCGGATAAAACGGGAAGATCAACCGGAGCGGGCAGGACTTTGTATTTTAGCCAGTTTATGACCGGGGTGTAATTAAAGCGGCTTGAAGGGAAATGGAACATGGAGGCAAGCTCCTGGCTGTCAAGAATTGATATTTTTTCGCCAAGTAATAGTAATTTGGAATAAAGAAGTCTACGGTTGAAATGGAATTTAAGTATAAGATTGTTGATTTTGTCGAAAGGCAATATTCTTCTGGTCTGAAACCAGTTCATCTGAGGATCCTTAAATAGATTCAGTGCCAGGGCTATGTTATTGGTGATTTCGGTGGCTTTCACATTGGTTTTTGCTGATCCAATTATTCTTATTGTTGATTCGAAAAGTACTTGCCCCGCTCTTTCACCAATGTGTTTCGCAATTTCCTCCCTGGTTTGAAGCATGCGGATGTAGCCGCCACCTCCATAGGGGCCTGAGCTTTGCTGTTGCTTACTCTCTTCCACGTCACCTGTAAAAAGCATTCCAAAAAAACTTGCAATCGATCCCAATATTGGAATTTTTAAAGCACCGGGTTTTTTACCGGCGAACATTTCTGTTCCTGCCTTTTCGATTTTCTTTTGAAATTTTTTACCGGTTTTTGGTCTGATTATTATTTGAATCCCAGCAACATCGGTTTCATCTAATTTGGAAAATATGTTCGTAATGTCGTTGAGTGGATCATTTTGGAGGTCTTTGTATGTTTTAATGGGATAAAAGAATGGGTTTTTTTGGTATGCATAATAGCATTTAAGATGATTTCCCTTTGGCTGCAACTCCAATTTATCCACAACTCTAATGTCGGCGTTTGTATAGTAGGATGTTATTTGTTTTTCTATTAGCCCCTGATACCTCTTGTGGACAACAACATGAAAATCAACAACTTTCTCTTTGGCTATATATTCGAAACTAACATGATTGTCCTTTAAAATTCGGGCCATTATCATGTTTCTTAACGATAATTCTCCCATTTCATGGATATTTCGGAAGAATTGCTCCATGATAGCTATTTTCTCCTTGAAATCCTTTTCCTCAGCTTTTTCTTTGTCCTTTTGTGATTCTTCGCGGGGAAGTAAAACTTTCAAATTTACAAAGTTTTTTGAAGAGACAAAGATCATGTAAAGGTAATTCGAGAGTCTTCTTCCTATTTTGAGAAGAATTATGGCAAGTACGATGATGATCAAAGCTGTAACCGGATTACTGAGGATTGCCTGCCATACAGCCTTAAAAAAATCCCCTAGCGTTGATAATTCCATAAAAGATTGTTTTTGTATTTGTTTATCTGTTTATTTTAACAGGTTTTGGCGTTTTTTTCAATGATCAAAATCGATCAGGATGTTGGATTGAAGCCTTTTAATAAAGCAATTTTTGTCCGCTAAAGCTGAAATATGAGTTATCACCAATAATAAGGTGATCCAAAAGGGGAATTTGAAGCAATTCGCTTACCTGAAGTAATTTTTTAGTTATTTTAAGGTCTGAATCGCTTGGCTTTGGATCTCCCGAGGGATGGTTGTGGGCTATTATTATGGCATAAGCTCCATATTCGATGGCTGGACGGAAAATCTCACGCGGGTGGAGAATATTTGCATCAAGACTGCCAATTGAAATTATTTCATCATGAATGATCCGGTTTCTTGTGTTTACGTAAAGACCGCGGACGTATTCTTTCTTTAGATATTGCATGTTACTTACTATATTATATGCGTCTTCAATTTTTTGGATTTGCCTGTTTGTAGGCGGTTTTTGATATAGTCTTCTGCCAAGTTCAATACACCCCATTATTTGCGCTGTATGAACGGGACTGGTATGAAAATTCCGCTGAAATCTGTCAGCGTTTTTTTCAATTAATATCTCTTCACGGTCGAATCCTTTAAATAATCTTCGTGCTATTGAGAAAACGCTTTCTTTTTTGGTTCCTCTGCCGATTATAAGTGAAAGTAGTTCATGATCATCAAGATGTGCAGGACCGTAC
>JAHJEW010000003.1 GCA_018825335.1 Patescibacteria group bacterium
CTCGTACATGTCCATGACTATTATAGGCATAGCTCCCCAAATTCCGCCATGGTTATGTGCGTCGCAAAGGTAATTGTGGAGTTTGCCCGTGTTAAAGTCGTATGCCAATACTACCCATCCGCGTGAAACCATGCCGGATGCCTTGAAGTCTTCAAGCCATTTGTCGTATGAGCCGAAATGTTTTTCCAGTTCGGCCATTAGTGCGCCGCCTGGTTGTCCTTCCCCTCCAAGTACACTGAAGTAATATTCGTGAAGTACTACTCCGTTGGCTGCAAAGCTTTCTTCTCTTTTGAGTTCGCCGTATTCGCTGTAGGTTGCGTTTGCGGCGCTTCTGTCCACGGACTTTAGCTTTTGTTCAATTTCGTTTCTTTTGTTTATGTATCCCGTATATAGTTTGTCGTGGTGGATCTGGATCGCTTTTTCGGAAATTCCGACAAGTTGTCTGTTGAACGGGAGTGGTTTTGCTTCGTAGGTCATTTGAAATAAGGTTATAATTCAATACTGTAGAGTACGAGAAAGCGGAAAGCTTGGCAAGTGACTTAAGTATTCTTTATTTTATGCGGCTATTTTATCTTCAATCCCAATTGCTTCCAGCATTTTCTTGCGGATTTCGTTTTGGTGGTGGATGGGGACGATTTCCGCCGCTCTGTGCGATCTGTGTTTACCTTGGCTTCTTCCAGCTATTTCCATATTTTTTTGAACGATTTTTTCCGGCGCGAAGTGCTTGAGGACTTCAAGATCGGCAGGATCCGGTTTCCCCCATTGAGCGTGTATACCCAGGCAACCGTAGCGTCTGGCAAGTTCCATGTCTTTGGCATCATTGTCACCCGCTATGGCAACGCATTTTTGTATGTAAGAGCGTGCGCTATGGCTTGTTTGTGCCGATATTTTAAGAATATGCTCAAGCCGGGTGTCCGGTTTTTCAACTTCCAGTTCCTCCACTTCGCAATTTATGTCGTATTTACCGTTTTTTTGCGCCTCTGCTATTTCCGGCGGCAGGTTGGTTATTGTTTCACGTGTTTTTACCGCATGAATACTTGTTATGTATTCGTCCAGTTTTGATCGCTTTATGCGCATGACAGCCTGAATTCTGGGCGCGTCCGTCAGTATTCTGTTTTTTATGCCTTGTTCGTGGGCGGTTTTCATTACTTCACCGACGCCCGGATACTTTTTGAAATATTTGTTTCTATAATGTTGAAAAACCGCTTTGGCCCTAAGGCGCAGTTCTTCGATGTTAATTCTTTTTTTTGCTCTTTTAAAAAATCCCATTTGTTCAAGCCCCTGTATCAGCCACGGGCTTTCAAGTGTTCCAGTCGCGGTGTAGTACTTTTTCATTGCCGCGATAACATCATCTGCCGGGATTCCCGTTTCTTCCGCTATGGTGGCCGCCATTTTCGGGTACGCGCGTGCGGCGTATCTGACCCAGTTCCAGATGGTATTGTCCGCGTCCCATATTATTTCCTTTATTTCACGTTTTTCCGACATGGTGCCCATATTATGTCCGCTTTTCACAGGATGCAATAGGTTGACGTCTTTTATTCCCGGAGGCATGATTGTGTTCCATGAGCAATTTGTTCAATCAATCGGGGGATGATATATGGAGCAGGCCTTTGGCACATACGCTGCGGCCTGCCGGGCTGGAAGATTTTTTTGGCCAGGATGAGATTGTCGGTGAAGATAAACTGCTCAGGCAGCTTATACGCGAAGACAAGCTGCATTCCATGGTTTTTTACGGTCCGCCCGGAACGGGCAAGACAACTCTGGCGCGGATTATCGCCAATGAAACTTCCGCCGAGTTTGAACAGGTCAGTGCCGTTTCAAGCGGGGTGCCGGAGCTTCGCAAAGTTGTTGAGCGCGCAGCCAAAAGATGCGAGATGGGTACCCGTACCGTTTTGTTTGTTGATGAGATTCACCGCTTTAATAAAGCGCAGCAGGACGCTCTTTTGCCTTTTGTGGAGGATGGAACGGTTATTTTAATCGGCGCCACCACCGAGAATCCTTCGTTTGAAGTTAACTCCGCGCTTTTGTCGCGTTCGCAGGTTTTTGTTTTTAAAGTTCTGGATGATAAGGCGCTGCAGGGTATTTTGGCCAGGGCACTTGATAAAGTGGGGGATTTAACCGGCCGGAAAATTACAATTGATGAAGAGGGGATGGATTTTCTTGTTCAGTATGCCAACGGTGATGCGCGAACCTTGCTGAACACACTGGAAATTCTGGTTAAGCTGATTGGTAAAGCGAAAATAAATTACGCGGATATTCAAAAGGTGTTGCAGCGCAGGAATCTGCGCTACGACAAGAAAGGGGAGGAGCACTTTAATATAATTTCGGCGCTTCACAAAAGTATGCGCGATTCGGATCCGGACGGCGCTTTATACTACATGATGCGCATGCTGCAGGGCGGAGAGGATCCGCTGTACATTGCAAGGCGGCTTATTCGTTTTGCGTCTGAAGATATTGGAATGGCCGATCCGAACGCTTTATCCGTTTGCGTGGCGGCGCAGCAGGCCTGCCATTTTAACGGGATGCCGGAGTGTGACGTTAATTTGGCACAGGCGGTTGTTTATTGCAGTATGGCGCCGAAAAGTAACGCGCTTTATAAGGCTTGCGGCGCGCTGAAGGATGATATTGCAGAGACCGGAAATCTGGAAGTTCCTCTTCATATCCGCAATGCCCCCACGAAGCTTATGAAGGAGTGGGGTTATGGAAAGGGTTACAAATATGCCCATAATTTTGAAGATGCCAGAGTGGACCAGCAGCATCTTCCGGATCAACTAAAGGATCGCAAATATTACGAGCCCTCTGACAGAGGAATTGAGGCCAGGATCAAAGAAAAATTGCATAAGCTACGGGACGGTGGTTGATGTGGCGTGTCATCAGTTATGTTTGAGTGTTATCTTTACCCCCATGCGCTTCATATCTTTCAAAAGGAGGTCAGGGTCGGCCAGGTGTCCCATCATCCACAGTCCAGGTTTGTTGATGCTGCCGTCAAAATATTGTTTTAGGCAGGCTACAATCGGTATGGCAGTAAATTTGTATGGGTCGTTATATCGGGCCTCTACGCGGACTTTGACATCTTTATTGTGTTTTTTGCCTTCGGCCTCCAGAAGGAAAACAACGCCGCGATTTTTGGATGAAAAAACTGCGCTGCTTCGGACAATCAAACTTGTTATTAATTTTCTGCCAAATCCTCTTTTAATTTTAAAAAGGATCATGGCCAGCGGCAAAACCATATAGTCTATGAACCAGTTGAAGCCGCTTACATAAACGCCTGTTTCTTTTAATCCCAGCATGGAGGGAAGTGGACGCATTTCTTCCATTTGAATCGGAACGCATTTTTTAATTCCGAAACCCTGGCCGAAGTTGAATTTTCTGGCGTCGTTATAGGTGGCTTTTTCCCATGAGCCGTTTGTATATATGTATGCTTCCCAGTCGGCAATGTCGTCAAAAAGTTCGTATAGCGATTCGGTTTTTTCGAACTTCGCGTTCATTGTCATTGCAATAAGAGCTTTGTCGTACTGGTCAAAGTTTTTAACTCCGTAGCGTACAAAAACCGATGGAAGGCCCGGGTGAAATCCGGCCTGCGTAATAAAACAGCGTCCTTTTTTTTCTATTTCGGGTGCCAGTCCGTTAAGTACAGGTACGATTTTTTGTGGATAGTGATAGTCCAGATAATCGATGTTGGCGTCCAGTGCGGCCGCCGCCACCTGTGCGACATAATCGGTTGTTGTGGAGGCAACAATGACCATGTGCGTTCCTTTAAAAGCATAGTCAAGACTCCGGCGGTCGGCCGCGTCTGCGAATCTTGCGGACGCCCGGCCACCCGGGAAATCCCTATTCAGTTTGTCGGCCAGCTCCTCCGCTTTTTCAATCGTTCTACCGGCAATAATCAGCCGGGCGTCCGTTTCCTTAAGCAACAGTCTCGACAGAATCCGTCCGGTCCCGCCGTATCCGCCCAATATTAATAATGTTTTTTCTCCCATTAAAACATGCTTTTGGCCTCTCCGGTATCAACGTCAACATCGTACCAGTTAAAGGTGGCGCTGTGGTCTCGTACCGCTTCATATGCATGCACCGTGTACATGTTGCCGTCTGCATTCTCAACCGTAAAAACCGGTTTTCCGCCCGTTGCCTTGGATGTACCGTCCGTTTCGCTGAAAAGTCCAAGCCACTCCTGCACTTCGGGCAGGGCTTTTACAATTGCTATCGCCTTTTCCTGTTGCGGGTCCGCAGTGGCATCATTGCCCGGTAAAACTTCCATGCTTACGCCGATTTCGGAAGTTGCCGCGGGCTCCGTCGGGGCTGTCTGTGTTTCCTGCGGTGTTGTGTTACTCCGGCATCCTGCAAGAACTAGGATAATTAACATGACCAGGTATATCTTTTTCATTGTAAAAGATGAATTATGGAATCTTTGTATAATATATCACAAGTTATTATTTCCTTGTTCTGAAAATAGTTATTTATTTGTGAAAAATAGAAATTTTATTCCCGCCAATAACAGGAAAAATATTATTACTGTATGGAATTTTTTCCCTGGAATCCGGTCAACAATTTTCTTGGCCGCTTCGGCGCCCAGCAGGGAAGTGGGAATAAATAAAAGAAAGCCCCAAAGAAGATGTTTCTCAAGTGTGGTGCCGTTTACGATGTAAGCTGTAATACGACTGATGTTTATAAAAAAGCTGATTGCTCCGGCTGTTGCCAGATAAACGGCTTTAGGCATTTTAAATGCCGAGAGAAAAACGCTGCCAACTGTGCCCCCCACGCCGAATAATCCGGCAAAAAAACCGGACAGGGCGCCTCCGCCAATGGCTGCAATATTGGTCGGTGGAATTTTGAATTTGGGTTTTAAAAATAAAAAAAGCGCGTAAATAACCAGAAAAGCTCCCAGTATTTGTGACAGCAAAAGGTTGGGAACGGAAAAAACAAGGTTGGCTCCCGCGTAACTGGCAATAATTCCTGCAATCCCGAACAAGAAAATCAGTTTCCAGTGTAACCCTTTCCTGAAAAGCGCAATTTTCCATATGTCGCTGAACCAGTGGATTATTCCAACCAATAGAAGCGTTTGCGGGAGTGGTAAAAAAAATAGCATTACCGGCACCATGATTGTTGATGTGCCGAATCCCGTTAATGTGCCGATGCCGCTGGCCAGGATTGTCAGCAATGATATGTAAAGAATTTCCATGTACTTATGATAATGGCCGGATTTTTTTTCGTTTGCTGAACCAGCTGTTCAGAAATAAGAGTCCTGTCAAAATTGCCGGTCCGGCTATCATTCCCGACCAGTTTAGAGCTATAAGCCAGTCAAAACCATTCATCAATACTTTTC
>JAHJEW010000029.1 GCA_018825335.1 Patescibacteria group bacterium
TACTTTTTCGCCAAGTGTTAATTGACGATCAAATTGCTGGTTGACGTTTTCGGCAATGACTTTGTGTTTTTTAATACTGCGAAGCACTTTCTTTTCCACTTCGGAAAGTTGTCCGCGCTCCTCCTCGAGCAGATTTGAAATGTATTTTTGTCGGTAGAAAGATAAGTCTTTCTGACAAATAAAACCGTGCGGATCCCAGTTCGGGCAATCGTCCATAATGCTTTCAAGCAGGCTGTTTCTTACGATTTCAGCAGAAGCAACGTTCATCTGGGAGAACATCCGGTGGCAGATCTGGCATTTTACGCGATGTGTTTTTTTGTTTTTCATGTCGTATTATTATAACATTTTGATTGATTAAATAGAAGGACCCATGGATGCTAGCCAGCTCAGCCTTCTTCAATGATTGTTTCGGCAATAATTTCTTCGGTAAGTTTCGCGGTTTTCGGTTCAGTTATTTTTTTATGCTTCCAGTCGCCTTTAAGGAACCAGACAAGGGCAACGAGTGTAGCTATGACGTTTGAAACGGGGAAGGCCCACCAAATTCCGATTTCCCCCAGGGACGTGTGTTTTGAAAGGATGTATGCGATGGGGAATTGTAGTACCCACAGTGAAACAATTGACAGTACCATGGATGTCATCGTGTTTCCGGAGCCGCGGAAAGCTCCGTTGATGGATTGTTGCAGGCCTATAAATCCAAAGGTGAAAGCCATAATCTTTATGAATAGGCTGCTTGATGCGATAACCTGCGGGTCATCGGGGATGAAGGCGGCGGTAATTTGACTGGAAAAAATAAAAAGTACAATGCCGATGGCTGTTAGAGTTACAAAAGAAATAATTGAACTTTTTCGGGTGATCTTTTCGGCCCGGTCTATTTTGCCGGCGCCGATATTCTGGCCGACCAGAGTGGATGTGGCCATGGAAAGTCCGACTGTCGGAATTATGATGAAGCTTAGAACGCGCCCGCCAATACCGTAAGCAGCCACCGAGATTGTACCGAAGCTGGCTACAAGAAAAGTCATAATGGCCATGCCGAGCGCTCTGGTTGATTGTTCAATCGAGGCGGGAAGCCCCAGTCCTATCATCTTTTTCATAAGCTGAAAATCCAGCCTGAAATTTTTAATTTTAATATGAATGCCGTATTTTCCGCTAAAGAGCAGGGCTGTTCCAATAATGGTTGCTACTCCCTGTGTGCCCACCGTTGCTATTGCGGCGCCCATAACGCCGTAAGCCGGAATCGGACCCCATCCCAAAATGAAAAGAGGATCGAGAAGCAGATTTAGAATTACCGTAGCCAGGACAATGTATAAAGGTGTTTTTACGTCGCCAACGCCGCGCATCAAAGACTGGAATACAAAATATCCGAATACGAAAATCATTCCCAGGAATGATATCTGCAGATAGGAAACAGCCTGTGGAAGAACGTCGGGCCCGGCTCCCATTAACTTCATTACCGGTTCGGCAATGTTATAGCCCAGAACGGTCACAATCACCGAAATAAAAAACATAATGAAAAGTGTCTGTGCCGATACATAATCCACTTTTTCAAGATGGCCCTGACCTTTGTATTGGGAAACCATAATTGTTCCCGCAATGGCGAGGCCTCCGCCCATTGAGATCATTAGAAAGATTATGGGAAAGCTCAGGGAAACCGCAGCCACGGCGTCGGCGCCAAGTCTTCCAACCCAAAAGGTGTCAACCAACTGGTAAGCCGTTTGTAGAATGTTTGCGAAGACTATTGGTATTGCCAGAGTTACAAGGCTTTTTACTATGGGGCCCTGCGTAAAATCAGGCAGTTTTTTTCTGCTCATGTTTTTTTATTCTACCAGATTAAAATTCTCATACCAGTGTTCTTTAGATGTTTCTTACGAGCAATGGCTGACTGTTGACTATTACGCATTTTTATTGTAGGATTGTGTCTCATATACATTTTTTCAGGCCATGGGACGAAGATCGTTTGGCGGTAGAAGAAGACCGTTACATTTTAGGGAAAAGAAAAAATTCTCTCCAAAAGAGAAAGGTTTTGATGTGTGTAAACTGGTGAATAATGCCGCCCCGGCTATAAAAACAAAGGAATACAATACTCTGAACAGTTTTGATGATTTTGCTTTGGACTCCAGACTCAAGCGAAATGTTGCGGCGAAGGGATACAAGAAACCGACGCCAATTCAGGATCAGGCTATTCCTCATGCGCTTCGTGGCAATGATATTGTTGGCGCCGCCAATACCGGAACCGGTAAAACGGCCGCTTTTCTGCTTCCGATGCTTCACAAAGTTTTAAATGATCGCTCCCAGCGGGTTCTGATTTTGGCTCCAACCCGCGAACTTGCTCTTCAGATTGAGGAGGAGTTTAATGCTTTCGCGAATGATCTTGGGATTCGATCGGTCCTTTGTATCGGTGGTACCAATATGTTGGCTCAGATTCGAAAGTTGAAGAAGCATCATAACTTTATTATTGGCACGCCCGGCAGAATCAAAGATTTGTTTCAGCGCAGACTCCTTCATCTGGAGTCGTTCAGGAATGTGATTCTGGATGAGGTGGATCGCATGCTGGATATGGGATTTATCCATGATATCAAGTATCTTTTGGCGCAACTTCCGGAAAAACGACATTCTCTTTTCTTTTCTGCAACCATTTCCAGGGAGATTGAAGAGTTGATCCGGACTTTTCTGCAGGATCCACTTAAAATCTCGGTGGTGGAGCGCGAAACAGCGCCAAATGTTCAGCAGGATGTGATTCGTATCCGTCCCGATCAGAACCGGGTGGATGTTATTAAGGATTTGCTTCAAAAGGATGAATTCCGAAAGGTTTTGGTTTTTGGACGAACGAAAAGGGGAGTTGACCGCCTTTATAAAGCGCTTTTTCAAAAGGGTTTTAAGGTGGACTCTATTCATGGGGATAAAACGCAGTCGCGGCGCCAGAGAGCTTTGCGGGATTTCAGGGAGAACAAAATACGTATACTTGTTGCAACGGACGTTGCGGCGCGCGGGCTGGATATTGATGACGTCAGTCACGTGATTAATTTTGATATGCCAAACACGCACGACGATTATATTCACCGGATTGGTCGCACGGGGCGCGGTGATAAAATGGGCATTGCGCTTACGTTTGTGGATGAGAAGTAATTTATA
>JAHJEW010000004.1 GCA_018825335.1 Patescibacteria group bacterium
ACCGCTTCGGCGTAGGATTTGTAGTCCGGATCCAGGTCTGCACCGTGGAATTCTATCCAGCCGCAGCGGCCGCCGGGCCAGGGGACGTCTTTGGAGATTCCTCTTAGTACGGCCAGCGGGACGCGGCCTTGGGCGATTTCGGTTATTTGCGCGTAGGTGTGGCCGTTGTATACCATGCGGAAATAAACTTCGTCGGAGATTAGCATTAGGTTGTATTTTTCCGCGAGTTTGACGATTTGTTCCAGTGTTTGCGCGCTGTATACGGCCCCGGTTGGGTTGTTTGGATTGATGATGAGTATGGCGGCGACCTGCGGGTGGGCGACTATTTGCGACTCCATTTGCGCGAGGTCCGGTTGCCAGTCGTTTTCCGGATTAAGGTTATATGTTATTGGCTCTGCTCCGGCTGAAAAGGACTCCATGGATGCGTGGGTGGGGTATGATGGGGTTGGCTGAATTACGCGCGCGCCCTGCGGGAGCATGTGATACATTGCGGAAATCGCGGCGCCGAGCCCGCTTGTGAAAAGCACGTATTCGTAGTCCAGGCCGGATGAAGGGGAGAAGCGTTTGGCGTATTGCGTCACCCATTTGCGGGCGGCGGGGTATCCTCTTGAGTGGGAGTAGCCGAAAACTTTGTCGTCGGGTTTGTTTATTTCTTCGCTTATGAGGTCTTTTAAGAAAGGTGGGACGTGCCATCCTTTTGGAATGGGGTCTCCAATGTTTTCGGAAATCAGCTGAAAACCGGAGTCGAGTTCGGAGATTTTTTGGGCCGTGTCTACGATCTCGCGGATTGCGTAGTGGAGGAGGGGGACTTTGTTGTTGGAAAGGCTGGTTCTCATGTGGGGGAGAATATCAGAGGAATAGTTTTGCGACAATGGTGGAGATGAGGGGAGAAATCCGAAATCCGAATTTCAAATGTCAATTCAATTATTAATTTCAAAAATTTAATGTCAAATGGAGCTGCAAATACTAATAATATTGGCTAATCTTTTGACATTAAAAATTAAAACATTTGACCTTTGTTTGACATTTGAAATTCGGATTTCGGATTTCTCTTCTTATTTATTGTTTGTGCGCGGAAAATGGAATGGTGTAATATTTGGCAGCTTAAAGGCTGAGTGGAATTTTAACGGGGTGTAGCGCAGTTGGTAGCGCGCGTCGTTCGGGACGACGAGGTCGTCGGTTCAAGTCCGGCCACCCCGACCAGAAAGTGAATACTTTCAATTTTAGCTGCGTTGGCTGCGTGTATCTCAATGAAATTAGATTAATCCCCATGACAACTACCAAAAAGCGCATTGATATTCTGGATAGTATTCGGGGGATCGCGATTATTGGGATTTTTATGTATCACTACTATATTGAGTGGTTTGGCGGGAGTTTTTTGGTTGTGCCGGAGGGGGTGCCCGCGAATTTTTCGCGGCTTTGGATTTTTGATGGGGGAGGCGGGGTTTTGGGCTTATTGGGGGCTTTCGTGAAGAATCTTTTTAGCTGGCTTTTTGTTTATGGGTTTGCGCAGGTTAATGTTTTTCTGGTTTTGAGCGGGTTTGTTTTGACTTACAGTCTTTTGGCGAAAGGTGGCCTTGGGCAGATGAAAAAGGCGCGTGAGTGGGCTTCTTTTTATTGGAAGCGATTGAAGCGGATTTTGATTCCTTTTTATATTTCGGTGGTTATTGGGATGCTTTTTTTCTTGGGAAAGAATCTGCTTTTTCCTGTTTTTGCGGGGGCTCCGCTTTTTGATTTGTGGGATGTCGGGAAAATTCTTATTGTGCCGTTTACTTTTTTCGATATGCAGCTTTTGCAGCGGTTTAATGGGGATTATTGGTTTATACCGTTGATTTTGCAGTTGTATCTGCTGTTTCCGCTGCTTTTTATCGCTTTAAAAAAGATGGGAGCGGCGAGGTTTATGGTTGTTACTTTGGGCCTGACTATTTTGTATAGATTTTTCGCGGCTTACTTTCTGGATAGTGTGCCGATGGGGGTTTTGTATCCGGCGAAGGAGAGTTACAGGCTTTTTAGTTTCTTTTTGCCTCGGCTTTTTGAGTTTACTCTGGGGATGGGGCTTGGTTATTTGAGTTTTATGAATGAGAAGTTTTTGGATGGTTTGATGAAGATGAGGTGGTTTTTGTTGGGGCTGGTTGGTTCAATCTTGGGTTTTGCTTGTTTAATGTACAGGTGGGGATGGATTTTTTCGGATGAGATGCTTGGAGCTTCGCTGTTTTTTTTACTGATGGGATTTGCTTATGTGATAGAGAAGATCGGGTTTATGCAAAAGTTTTTGCAGAAAGCGGGCGAGTCTGCGTATGAAACTTATTTGCTGCATCATTATTTTTTGAACTACTTCCTTTTTGCCCTGCTTGCGGTTGCCGGGCTTAAGGGGAATGAGGTCGTTTTCTGGATGGTGATGCCGGTTTATTTTGCTGTGGTGATTTTGCTTGGTATTGGTGGAAGGTTTTTATCTGTGCAGGCTGAAAAAGCGCTTAGTTTTAGGCGTAAAAGATAGTTGCTATTTACGCTGCCGCCTGCGCTTCTATCATCGCTTTTACTCGCATCACGCTTACCACCGTGGAGCGTTCGGTTTCGGCCAGTTTCATCTGGATGAATTTGACCGTTTCTTTTAGGTCGGGGATGAGTTTGTGTTCAAGCGCGTTTACGCGGCGGCGGGTTGTTTCCAGCTCTGCGGCAAGGCGCTCCGCCTGTTTTTCGATTTCCGCCAGTTTGATCATTAAAGGGAATACTTCCTGGAACGCGGACAGCGCCATGTCCAGTTCGCCGCTGGTTTGAAGGTAGCCGTAATTTAAAATGTCGCCTTCCTGCTCCAGTTTGAAGTAGGGGACCACGCAGCTCATGACGTTTCTGGTTGTTACCGAAAGGTCGACTTTTGCGGATGGATAGAGGAGCGCGGATTCAAGCATTTCCGGCATCATCATGGATGAGGCCTGCATGAAGTTTTTGAACGCGCCGCCCAGGCTGGCTTCTATTTCCCTGCGGGTTCCTTTGGCTTCCTGGATTATCTCCATGAAAGTTTTCATGAGACCGTCCTGTTTGTCTTTTAATAGTTTGTGGCCGCGCACGGCGCTCTTAACTCTCCTTTTGAGGTTGAGTAGCTCCATTCGGGTCGGTTTGACGTTTAGTTTTGCCATGAGGTTAGGATTCTTTCGTTTTGGGTAAGTATTTTTCTATGTATTCTTCTTTTACGCGCTTGAGTTCGTTGCGTGGGAGGACTGTTAGTAGTTCCCAGCCAAGGTTTAGTGTGTCTTCAATGCTTCGTTCTTCGTTTTCGGCTTGGGTGATGAATCGGTCTTCAAAGTTTTGCGCGAATTTGAGAAACTTAAGGTCGGATTCGGATAGAGCGGATTCACCGAGAATGATGGCGAGATCGCGGACTTCCAGGCCTCTTGCGAAGGATGCGTAGAGTTGGCCGAAAATACCTTCGTGGTCTTCACGTGTGACTTTTCGTGCTGTCGGTGAAAGACGCGACAGGGAAGGGAGTACGTTTACCGGTGGGTAAATACCTTTTTGGTGAAGGTCGCGGCCTAGTACTATTTGGCCTTCCGTAATGTATCCGGTAAGGTCGGGGATCGGGTGGGTGATGTCGTCTTCGGGCATGGTCAGGATCGGGATTTGCGTGATTGATCCTTTTTTTCCTTTGATTTTTCCGGCCCGTTCGTAAATTGTGGCAAGGTCGGTGTAAAGGTAGCCGGGATATCCGCGGCGGCCGGGGACTTCTTTACGTGCTGCGGAAACTTCACGGAGCGCCTCGCAGTAGTTGGTGAGGTCCGTAAGGATTACCAGTACATGCATGTCTTTTTCGTAGGCCAGGTATTCCGCGGCGGTTAATGCGAGGCGCGGGGTCGCGATACGCTCAACCACCGGATC
This sequence comes from Patescibacteria group bacterium, assembly GCA_018825335.1. GTDB lineage: Bacteria > Patescibacteriota > Gracilibacteria > UBA1369 > UBA1369 > JAHJEW01. The sequence continues at coordinate 3,874 of JAHJEW010000004.1, forward strand.
GGCCGCTGTGTTAATGAACAGTACCGAACGGTTAATGGCTCCTGTTTTCTTGAATTCGTTCATGAAGTATTGTGCTTCTTCGAAAGTTACTCCCATCGCTCCAAAAACCACCGCAAAGTCTCCCTCACCACCTTTTACTTTTGCCTGGCGCGCAATTTGCGCGGCAACCTGCGAGTGGGGCAGACCTGCACCGGAGAATACCGGCAGTTTTTGTCCGCGCACAAGTGTGTTTAGTGCATCTATTGAAGATATTCCGGTTTGAATAAAGTCTTCCGGATAGTCCCGTGAGTATGGGTTGATTGGTGCGCCGTTGATGTTCAGTTTCTTTTCAGGAATGATTTCCGCGCCTCCGTCTATTGGTTTACCGCTTCCGGAGAAGACGCGGCCGAGCATATCTTCGCTGACGCCGATTTCAAGCGGATGTCCCAGGAACTTTGCTTTTGTTCCTTCCGTGGCCATTCCTTGTGGAGATTCGAACATCTGTACCAGTGCTTTGTCTTTGTTGACTTCCAGCACTTTTCCAAGACGTTTTTCACCGGATGCGGTGGTCATCTCTACGAGTTCTTCGTATTTGATGCCCTCGACGCCTTCCACCAGGATGAGCGGACCGGCGATTTCGGTTAATGTTTTATATTCTTTCTGCATGGGTATTGGGGGTGATTAATTGTTGATTATGTTGTTATGCAAGAGCCGCTACTTCTTTGATTATTTCTTTTTCCAGCTCTTCGTATTTGTGGATATCTTCGGCGGCGTACTCTTTGCTCTTAACTATTTTTCCCATCACAGGAAGGGCGAGCAGTTTTTCGATTTCGAAGCCCTCTTTGTCTATTATTTTTGATGTTTCGTTAAATACCGAAAGTATGCAGCGCAGAATCCAGTACTGTTTCTTTGGCGGCGTGAAAGCGTCAACGTAGTCGAAAGCGTTCTGGAAAAGGAAGTCTTCACGGATTGATTTGGTTGTTTCCAGAACCAGTCTTTCCTTGGCGGAGAGCGCATCCATACCAACAAGTCTTACGATTTCTTCGAGTTTCGCTTCCTGCTGCAGCAGATTTGATGCCTGTGTTCTTACCTGCATGTAGTCTTCCGCCACATTTTCTTTCCAATAATTCGCAATGTTATCCAGGTACAGTGAGTAACTGGTAAGCCAGTTGATGGCTGGGAAGTGGCGTTTGTATGCCAGCTTTGCATCCAGTCCCCAGAAAGCTTTTGTTACGCGGAGTGTGTTTTGGGTTACTGGCTCGGAAAGATCTCCACCCGGAGGGGATACCGCACCGATTACAGTTACCGATCCGCTTCTATCATCCGATCCAAGACATGAAACGTAACCTGCTCTTTCGTAGAATTCGGCGGTTTTTGATCCGAGGTATGCGGGATATCCTTCTTCTCCCGGCATTTCTTCAAGACGGCCGGACATTTCACGCATGGCTTCGGCCCAGCGGGATGTTGAATCGGCCATAAGGGCTACGTGGTATCCCATGTCACGGTAGTATTCCGCGATTGTGATTCCGGTGTATACGGAAGCTTCGCGGGCGGCCACAGGCATGTTGGAGGTGTTTGCGATCATTATTGTTCGTTTCATGAGCGGCTCTCCGGAATTCGGATCTTTTAACTGCGGGAATTCAAGGAGTACGTCCGTCATCTCGTTTCCGCGCTCTCCGCAGCCGATGTATACGATCACCTGGGCGTCGCAGAATTTTGCCAGTGATTGCTGCGTTACGGTTTTACCGGCTCCGAATGGTCCTGGGATGCAGGCGGTGCCGCCTTTTGCAAGTGGGAACATTGTGTCCAGGGTTCGTGATCCTGTTACAAGCGGGGTGTCGGGAATCTTTTTTTCCGCAAAGGGCCTTGATCGGCGGATTGACCATTTTTGTACCATTTTTATTTCGTGTTCTTTGCCTTCATCATCTTTTATGGTTGCGACAACGTCTTTTAGTGTGAAAGATCCGCTCTTTATGTCTTCTATGGTTCCTTTTTTTATAGTAGGGGGTACCATTACCTTGTGGGTTATGAGAGAGGTCTCTTCCACTTCTCCCAGTATGTCGCCGCCAACCACGCTGTCACCTTTTGACCTTGTGGGTTTAAAGTCCCAGCTTTTGTCGTAGTTGAGTCCGGGTACGTCGATTCCGCGTGTGATGTAGGAGCCGGCCTCTTTTTCTATGAGTGCGAGCGGACGCTGAATTCCGTCGTAAATTGATTCCAGCAGGCCCGGGCCGAGTTCCACGGACATGGTTTCGCCGGTCAGGAAAACCGGTTCTCCCGGTCCGATTCCGGTTGTATCCTCGTACACCTGAATGGAAGCTTCGTCGCCTTCAAGTTCGATGATTTCACCCATCAGTTTTTCCTGCGATACCCGAACCACTTCGTACATTTTTGCGTTTTTCATGCCGTTTGCGACGACGAGCGGGCCTGATACTTTGGTAATGGTTCCTTGTTGCATTTTGGTGGGGTTGTTAAATTGTTGTTGTTATTTAAATATGTCGCTGCCGACCGCCTGTTCGACCATTTTGCCGATTCTGCGTATGCCATAGCCGGTTGTGCCTTTGGGGCCCGGAACCGGTATTATGGCCGGCAACGCGGCGGCGCTAAGTTTTTTATAGTCGTCTTTGGAAATTTCCATGGCCAGATCTTCCGTAATGAAGATTATGGCGTATGCGGGTTTACTTTCGCCGGTTTTTTCGTTGATTATTTCTTCGCTTTTAAGTTCGTAAAGGACTTTTGTTGCTTCTTCCGCCGAATTGGCGTTGAAAGCTTTCAGTCCGAGGGCTTTGAATCCAAGTATGGCCTCTTTGTTCCCGACGATGGCGATTGAGTATTTCATATTTTATCGATATAGTTTTCGAAGTTTTGGTTTTACATCTTCCGGTTCGATCCCGCCAAGTTTGCTGATCATGATCATTCTAAGGATGAGAGCGTTGTTTCTTTTTGCCAGGAAATAGGCAATGAGCGCTTCCGGGCCGAACGGTATAAGTTTGGCGCGTTTGATGAATTCCGTAAGGTGGTCTTCCATTAGTTTTTCCAGGTGGATGAAAGTCTTTTTTTCTTCGTATTCTTTTAAACCTTCAAATGCCAGGTTGCCATACTTTGATGCTTTCATGGCTTCCGCGAATTCTGTAAGGGTTGCGTCTTTGTATAGTGAAATCATTTTTTTGTGAGGTATTGTTCCTCTCCACATGCATGCTATTTCAAAAAGTTGTTGCTCTTTTTTCTGTGATTTCATGCGGAAGAAGAGCTTTATGTTGGAAAAGTCCGTCAGTTTCTCCATGTATTCCGTAAGGAACTTGTTTTCGCTGTAGGCGGCTGTTTCGCGCATGATGCGCATGAGCTTTTGATCAAGATAAAGATCTATTACCTGTGGATTTTGTTCTTTTTCGAAAAGCTTTTGAACTTTTATGAGTTTTGCCTTTATGTATTCCTCGGTTTTTTCGTCTTCAAGACCAAAGGGGGCGCGCATATCTTCTTCCATGATGAAGGCTTTAAGTGCATCGACCGGAATCGCTCCCATGTTGCTTAAAAGTGTCTGCACCTCTTCAAATGTTTTTTTGCTGACTTTGGCTTTCACCAGCGTTTTCATATTGTGGAAATCGTAGTAGTGCCAAAGGATATTCAGGACGCGTTTGTCGGGCGTTATTGCTTCAAGATGTTTTTTAATGTCCATTAAACCTTCGGAAATCACATGCTGAAATTCCGATGGAGAGTCTATCCCGGCTTTGTTGTCGGCATAGTCGAATTCATTGAGAATACGGAATGCGTCCGCGGCATCTTTTGCCAGAACCATGCGCTCCACTTCGTTTTCGTTTAGCAGCATGGTTTCCAGTGCGCGTACAACGCCCACGGAGTACGCAAAATCGTATGTGCTTACTTTGCTCATTTAAAACATGAGTTTATTAAGTTCTATTTCCAGGCTTCCTTTTAATTCTTCAAGAATTACAGTTTCGAAAGAGTTGTCTATTTCCATTTTATCGGCCTTCAGAATGAATCCTCCTGCAATTTTTGCGGATGAACTTGCCAGGGCAAATCTTTTGCCGGATTTCTGGATTGCGCTTCTTGTTGCCTCTTCTTTTCCTTCAGCCGGTATAACCTGCGCGGCGTCTTCAATCGCGGAGGATTTGAGCATTTCTACGAGTATGTCTTCGTAGTTGTCTGCTCCCGCAAGTCGATCAACCGTTTTTTTCAGCGTTTCGTCTATTACTTCTCGTTTTGCTTTAAGCAGCTGATTTTTTGCTTCCATTTCGGCTTCGATTCTTGCGTTTTCTTTAATTTTTTCGCTATCTGTCGTCATGTGTATTGTCATTTCAGCTTCAGCTTTTTTCTGCTTTTCGTCGGCATCTTTTTCAAGCTGCGCTTTTTTCTCAGCGAACTCTTGTTGGAGTTCCTGTACGCGCGCAAGCGCTTCTTTGTCTATTTTTGCCAAGATATCTGTTAGAGCCATGGGTTTAGAGCTTAATAAAGAATACAAGAAGGGCTGAGATCAAGAATCCAAGAACGGCGTATGTTTCAACCATAGCCGCAAGTACCATAGCTTTACCCATTTGGGATTCGTCTTTTGCAACCATGTTCATACCGCCGGCTGCAACTTTGCCCTGGTGAATACCAGAGAAAAGGCAGGCGATACCGCATGGCCAGCATGCAAAGAAAAGCTGCCATCCCTGCGCGATGGAAAGGTCTTTCATGTCTCCTGTAAGGATTCCTGTCATAAGCAGGATAAGAAATCCTACAAGGAAGCCGTAAATACCTTGCGTACCGGGGAGGGCTTCGAGTACAAGTACTTTACCGAATTTTTCAGGTTGTTCGGTGACAACGCCGGCTCCGGCCTGACCTGCCAGTCCGACACCGATGGAGGAGCCGATGCCTCCGAGGATTACAGCGACTGCGGCGCCCGCGATGGCAAGTGCCGGGCCGCCCATTTGAGTGAAGAATTCTTGCATATGAGTATTAGGTTAAGAATAATTAAAATTAATTGTTTTTTATAAATACATATTTGTTCTTTTTGGTCAGAGGTTTGAACTCTTTCCCTCCGCCTTCCATAAATTTGCTGAAGAATTCAACGAACTGGAGACGACCTGCGTGGATGAATGATCCCAAAGTGTTTATAACAAGGTTGAAAATATGTCCACCTATGAAGATGACAATTGCAAAAATCCATCCTATATACGGCAGATTTCCGGCCAGACCCGTAATTACGTTTACGGCCAGTCCAATAATTGTAGTGGCGAGTCCGAGCGCAAGCAGACGCGAGTAGGATAGAACGTCGCTCATGTAGCCTACCAGTCCGTAGAGGCTTAGTACTCCTGAAAGAAGTCTGGCGATAATATTTTTTTTATCACGACCCTGGGTGAGAATCAGTCCCACGGCGGCTATGAGTACCCACCATTTGGCTAATTCCGCGAGACCCGGCAACAGTCCCGCCGCGGCGAGGATATAAAATCCTATTCCCGTCAGCATGAAAGCCCAGGTTCCGGTGTCCATGATGGCGTCTTTTTTACTTCCGTGTCTGAAGTTGTGTATGAACTTCATGTATACTCCCACAACTATTTGCAGGAATCCGAGTCCGAGTGCGAGTATTAGGACTGCCAATGGATTCGTTACCGCGTTAATTTGCTGTAAGAAAAACATTTTTTCTCCGTTTGCGGCCGTGTATGTCATGAAGTCCGGCATGTTTTTTGCTTCTAGTCCGAACCATCCGCCGAAGATCGCACCGATAACTGCGGTTGTAATGCCGCAGTACATAAGAAGTTTTACCAGCCTTTTCATGCCGTCTCCCATTTTCATGAATTTAAGAGCCAGGGCGGTGCAGGCAAAAAGTACGATCCCGTAGGCCGCGTCTGTAAGGCAGAGAGCAAAGAATACAACGAAAAATATGGAAAGGTACGGAGTTGGATCCATTTCGTCGTGCTTTGGCAGGCCGTACATAAATGTCAATGTTTCAAACGGGCTTGTGAAGTTGCTGTTTTTTATTATTACCGGAGGGGCTTCTCCTTCGTCCGGCTGAATTTCCATAATTGAGAATTCGTTTGTTTCATTATTAAGGGCCTCTTCAAGCTGCGGTCTTTTTTTTGTTTCTATCCATCCGCTTATAATGAAAACTTTTTGAGTGTTTCCGAATTTTTGTATGGCTTCAATTTTTTCTTTTTGCCAGCCCATATAGTCGTGTACCGCTTTCAGATCGTCCATGTGAAGGGCGAGCTTTTTCAGTTCCTCGTCAGCTTTTTTTAGGTTCGATTCGTTTTTTTCAATATTTTCTTCAATCTTATTAATATAATCTTTAATGGGCCCGTGCTCTGCGGGCGCTTCTGTTTCTGCGAATTTGAATTCTGAAAGTGTTTTGCGGATGTCTTTTTCCACTTCTTTGTCGAACACTATTATAAGGTAGCTGTTTACGGCTTCTTCTTTCACTTTTTCCACGCTTGTAAGAGGGCTGACGTTTTCGATTTCCAGAATTGCGTTTTCCGCCACCTGGGTTTTCAGGGCTCCCAAAATGACGCCGGTGGTTTTGGTGCCTTTTAGGTTTTGCAGGCCGGCTTTAAGTTTTTCCCAAGGTTTATACGTTGCCAGTTCGTTATTTGCGGCGGTAAGTTCGTTTTTTGCCGTGGTAATTTGGCCCTCTATTTCGTAGCACTTTTTTACGATGGCGTCGTAGTCGAAGTTCTTTGCTTTTTCCGCTATCTCTTCATCTGAAAGTACAATCGGGCCTTCCAACAGGCCTCTTTTTTTTGCATGTGGAGTGAGGATTTTGATTGCGAATTCAATGTTGGCGAAATTCAATTCCGCATGCTGGTTCTCTTTCAGGGCTTCGTTATCTGTGGATGGGAGCTGTTCGCTGAAATCGTCCACCTGAAAAGATCCGAAGTCTTGAAGCAGTTCAAGAAATTTTTTCTTGTGCGACTTTGCTACCGCGAGCTGTATTTTCTGTACCGGAGCAATTGCCATTTTACGATTTGATGTGATTCATAAATGCAGAAACCGCGAAAGAAACGGCTTCATCTTCTTTTGCTTTTGCGCCGTTTACTATTGAATTATTTTTACTTTGGGAATCGGCCAGTTGCTGTTTCTTGCTCTGGTCAGCCTCTTTTTTTATTGTTTCGAGTTTCGCAATCTGTTTTTCATGAAAGTTGTGTGAGGACTCTTTTACTCGTTTATCAAGATCGTTCTTTAGTTCAAGTTCCTGTGCGGAGAGATCATGTTTTTCTTTTTCTATTTGATGTTTTGCTTTTTCTTCAGCCGTTTTTATTTCTTCTATCTGGTCTGTGTGAGTGCTCGTCATTTTTTGGAAAAATTAGAAAAATAATCCTTAATAAAGAGCTTATTAAGAGTGTTTTTAGATTTTTTATCGGCAAGAGTTTAAGGATGGATTTGTGAATTGTCAATGGTGAAAATATTTTTATTTGGAGGGTGGTGGAGTGATGAAATCCGAAATCCGAATGTCAAATTTCAAATTTGAGGGGCGACAGTTGCGCTTCACGTAAAATGTTATGTAACATTATTTTTGGATTTGCGTTATAATTTTGGCACGTATTTTTTATGTCTATGAAATTCAAGGCACGCAGGACAATCAGGATTTATTGGAGCGAGGTAATGCGCTTTAAATGGTGGATGGCATTGATGCTTTTTCTGCTTATTATGGCCACTTTTGCGTCGATGACGTGGGCAATTGTTATTCGACAGTTTTTTGACGTTTTGTCGCAGGATATTGCCAAGGATGTTGCGGTTGGGGCTTTAATAGGGCTTTTGTACTGGCTGCTTCTGGTTGAGGCTTTGGAATGGATTGGCTGGCGCGGTACTACTTTGATTGCGGGTTATTTTCAGCCGCGGATTATGACAAATCTTGTTAATCGTTGTTTTGATTATTTGCATCTGCATTCGCACGCTTTTTTCAGTGATAATTTTTCCGGTGCGCTGGTGAAGAAGGTTACGCGCTTTGCAAGGAGTTTTGAGGATATGCAGGATAAGTTTATTTTCGACATGATACCGCTGGCTTTGAAGATTCTTATTATCGTTTCTGTTTTGACTTATTTAAACTGGATTTTGGGTTTGATTATGTTTTCGTGGATGATTATTTTTCTGCTGCTGACCTGGAGGATGTCTTTGATCAAACTTAAGCATGATCTTGCCAGGAGCGCAGCGGATACTAAAGTTACGGCATCTCTTGCCGATACAATTACCAATAGCGATAACGTTAAACTGTTCGCTGCGCACAAATTTGAAAGCCAGCGTTTTATTAATGATACTTTGGATTGGGCGCGCAAGATGACAAAGTCTAACTGGATGCATACATATTTTGATGGGTTTCAGGCTTTTTTAATGATTCTTCTTGAGCTTGGGATTTTATACAGTGCTATCAGGTTGTGGGGTGACGGGAAGCTGGTTCTGGCTGATTTTTTTCTGATACAGGCTTATGTTTTTGAAACTTTTCATCAGTTATGGAATTTTGGACGTAACATCCGCGATCTTTACGAAAGGCTGGCGGATGCGGAGGAAATGACGGTTATTCTGAATACACCGCATCAGGTTAAAGACAAAAAGGGTGTGAAGGCTTTGGCTATTAAAGACGGGCGTGTGGATTTTAAGTCGGTTAGTTTTGGTTACAGCAAAGGGGAGGAGAGCGTGATTCATGATCTTTCCCTTAAGGTGCGGCCCGGGGAAAAGGTTGCATTAATCGGGCCGTCGGGCGGTGGTAAATCGACAATAGTGAAGCTGCTTCTGCGGATGTACGATATTCGCAAAGGTCAAATTTTGATTGATGGCCAGAATATTGCTTATGTTACACAGGAATCTTTGCATAATAGTATTGCGTTGGTGCCGCAGGATCCGATTTTGTTTCACAGGACTTTGATGGAGAATATTCGCTATGGCCGGCGCGATGCGTTGGACGAAGAGGTGATTGCCGCTTCAAAAATGGCGCGCTGCCATGAGTTTATCGGCGAATTTGCAAAGGGTTATGATACCTACGTTGGTGAGCGCGGAGTAAAACTGTCAGGCGGGCAGAGGCAGCGCGTCGCAATTGCGCGCGCCATATTAAGTAACGCCAAGATCCTGGTGCTGGATGAGGCTACCAGTAGTCTTGATTCCGAGTCGGAGCTTTTAATTCAGGAGGCTTTGGAGAATCTGATGAAACAGAAAACAACCATAATTGTGGCGCACCGTCTTTCAACAATCATGAGTGCGGACCGTATTTTTGTGCTTAAAGACGGGCAGATTATTGAAAAGGGGAGTCACGGCGATCTTGTTAACAAGAGTGGAAGTTTGTACGGCAAACTCTGGAATCTGCAGGTGGGTGGGTATATGGGGTGATTTTGAAATCCGAAATCCGAATTTCAAATGTCAATTCAATGACGAATGTCAAATTTCAAAGGTTAATTGTAGAGTTTTACTTCCAGGGCGCCTTCGCCGCCGCGGTCGCGGCGGGCGGTTGTTACGGATTCCACCTCTTCATGTTTCCTGAGAAGTTTTTCTATGATTGGTCTTATGACAGCTTCACCATTTTTGGAATGGGCGCCTTTGCCGGTAATGATCAGAACTCTTTGGAGTTTGTTTCGGATGCTTTCGCGGATGAATTCGTCCACCAAATCTTTTGCTTCCTTTGAAGTGGCAAGATGCAGGTCAAGCTGCGCCTGCGGGGTGCTTAGGTGTTCGTATTTGTTGCTGTGCGGTGCGCGGTTTTTTTTAGCCAATGGTTTGCTGGATTAAATTTTTTAGTTCCGGGATTCCTTCGCCGGTGCTTGCGGAGACGAAGCAGGGGCTGAATTTATTGTATTTTTTAAGGAGAACGGATTTTGATTTGTTGACGCCCGGTTTGCATACTGTGCTCTTCTCTTCGCTTCGTGCGAGATCTATCTTATTAAATACATAAATGGTTGGTTTTGCCAGAGCGTCTATCTGGGCCAGAATGGTTCTGACCGTTTTGATGTTATCGGTCATTTTGGGATTGCTTATGTCGATGACGTGCAAAAGCAGGTCGGCCCGGATTGTTTCTTCAAGGGTTGAGCGGAAAGAATTGATCAGTGTGGTCGGCAGGTCCTGGATGAAGCCGATGGTGTCGGAAACAAGGATCTGCTGACCCGTGTTTTCGAAGTAGATTTTTCCCACGCGGGTGTCCAGGGTGGAGAACAGTTTATCGGCCGCAAGCGCCCCCTTGTGCGTGAGCGCGTTTAAAAGACTTGTTTTGCCCGCGTTGGTGTAGCCGATTATGCCCACGGTTTTCAGGTGGCGGCGCCTTCGGCCCGCTCTGTGCAACTCCCGTACCTTTTTACATTTTTCCAGATCTTTCACGATTGCTTCCTCCATTTTTTTTAGATGGCGGCGCATAAATTCGATGTTGGTTTCTCCGACGCCTCTTGTCCCGATCCCTCCCGCCTGTCTGGAAAGCTCCATTCCCATGCCGAAAATGCGCGGTCCCATGTGGCGGATACCGGCCAATTCTATTTCCAGACGTGCCTCTTTTGTGGTTGCGTGCTTCTGGAAGATTTTTAAAATCAGATCAATCCTGTCCCAGACTGTAAGTCCGTGTCCGCGCACCAGTTCGCCGATATTATAAGTCTGGCGCGGTTTGAGTTCGTTGTTGACGATAATGATATTTGCTCCGAGCCCTCTGTTTTCCTCTATTATTTCATCTATCTTTCCGCTCCCGATGTAAGTTTTGTAGTTGGGTACCTGTTTTTTCTGGATTTTTTTTACAAGAACAACCCCGCCGTATGTTCGTATAAGGTTTTCCGCTTCGGACAATCTATACAAAGCATCCTTCGGACTCATATCCGGAGGAATGCAGTCGATCAGAATGGCTTTTAACAACGACTTGGGATTAGTAGCGGGCGTAGTGGGCGAAAGCCTTGTTGGCCGCCGCCATCTTAATGGTGTCTTCTTTTTTCTTCATGGCGCTTCCTTCTCCGTTAGCCGCCGCCATAAGTTCTCCGGCGAGTTTCTTTTCCATTGGGGCTCCTTTACCTCCGCGGCTGGCGCCTATAATCCATCTGAATGCAAGGGCAAGTTGTCTGTTTGGCTTCACCTCAACCGGAATCTGGTAAACCGCGCCGCCAATACGTTTGGCACGGACTTCAAGGGTCGGTTTTACGTTTTCAACCGCTTTTTCGAAAACTTTTTCGGGATACTGGTCCTTTTCCGAAATAATTTGCAAAGTGTTTTTGAATATATTGCGGGCAATGTTCTTTTTACCGTCATGCATGAGGTAATTGATGAACTTTTCTTGAAGCGGGGTTGAGTTCTCCGGAATGTGAATACATTTTTTCTGTGCCATGGTTGTTATTTCTTAGGTTTTTTGGCGCCGTAGCGGGAGCGGCCCTGTTTGCGGCCTTCCACTCCCTGGGTGTCGAGTTTACCACGAATAATATGATAGCGTACGCCCGGCAGGTCTTTTACCCTGCCGCCGCGGATCATGACTACCGAGTGTTCCTGCAGATTATGGCCTTCCCCGGGTATATAGGCATTTACTTCAATGCCGTTCGTAAGTCTTACTCTGGCGTATTTTCTAAGCGCGGAATTCGGTTTTTTGGGAGTCATTGTGGTTACTTTCAGGCACACACCTCTTTTTTGAGGTGAGGATAAACCAACAGACTGATTCTTGAGTGTGTTGAATGTCGTCTGCATTGCCGGAGCTTTGCTTTTCTTTACTTTCTTGCGGCGCGGCTTATGAATTAACTGGTTGATCGTAGGCATATGTATAGGTTATTTTTTTTTGCCTGTTTGCTTTGCGGCCCCGCTAATCTACAGAAAAGGCTGCAAAAGTGCAAGAGATTGTTGCGCTATAATAGTGGCCGGCTAAAATCGCTAGCAAAATCGTGGATTTTTTACGCGATTTTCCCTTCGCTCCGCTCGCCTCCGCGGAGCTTTGGCTCGCTGCGCTCCGGTCGCCGTCCTCGCTACTTCTATATAATAGCAAGTTCGACACTCTTTATTTTTTTTTCTTCTTCTGATGATTCTTTTTCGAGTGTCGCATGTTTGGCCTGCTGCACTATTTCGGGGTGACGTTTTTTAAAAGTTTCGCCCGCGGGAATCAATTTACCGATGATGACGTTTTCTTTCAATCCTTCAAGTGTGTCGATGCGATTGGTTGTTGATGCTTCCACAAGTACGCGGATTGTTTCCTGGAAAGAGGCTGCGGAAAGCCAGCTGTCGGTACATAGAGATACGCGTGTTAGTCCAAGCAGCAACCTTTCCCCTTTGACCGTTTTCTTCTTTCCCTTCTCCATCTCACGATTTATTTCATCTATCTTCATAATGTCCGCCAGTTCGCCCGGGAGGTATTTGGAGTCGCCCGAATCCATGATTCTTACTTTTGACAGCATCTGTCTTGCGATGATTTCTATGTGTTTATCGTTAATGGTCTGTCCCTGCGAAGCATAAATACTTTGTACTTCGGTCATGATGTATTTCTGTACCGTGTAAAGGTCTGTCAGTTTCATGAGTTCGCGCAGGTTGAAGTGGCCGCTGGTAAGTGGATCTCCTTTTCTGATAACCTGGTTGTTCGCCACTTTAAACGATCTTCCAAAAGGAATGTCGTATTTTTTTTCCGATCCGCTTTCGGTCAGGATTACAATTCTGTCGCTGCTTGCCTCCTGGACCGTTCCATTGTCTTTTGTTCGTATTACGCTCTTGTTATGCTCGTTTCTTGCGAGAATATCTTTTTCATGAACCTCTTCTCCCTGCTTTACAACCGGTGAGAAATCACTTCCGATTTCATATTTCTGTGCTATGGGTTCATCCGATGTAATTGTGATTTCCGTGTTGTTTCCCTTGCGGTGAATTTTCACTTTACCGCCAATCTCGGCAAGAATTGCGGGATTTTTGGGTGTACGGGCTTCGAACAGTTCTTCCACACGGGTAAGACCCTGCGTAATGTCTCCCTCACCGGCCACACCTCCCATGTGGAATGTGCGCATGGTAAGCTGAGTTCCGGGTTCGCCGATACTTTGTGCCGCGATAATGCCCACGGCCGTACCGACTTCCACGGTTTCGTTGGTTCCAAGATCTTTGCCGTAGCATTTTACGCAAATTCCTCCTTTGGTCTGACATGTCATTACAGAGCGCAGCAGTAATTTGTTGATTTTGTGTTCGTTGATTATTTGTAGAATCTCTTTGTCGATTTCGGTGTCAGCGTCAATGATCACTTCGCCTGTCTTTTCATCGATTACTTCTTTTGCCAATACACGGCCGTAAACGCGGTTTTCGAAAGATTCACCGATTTGTTCGCTTTCTTCTCTCGTTACTTCATGTGCATGGGTTGATCCGCAGTCGATTTCACGGATTACAACATCCTGTACCGCATCAACCAGACGACGTGTAAGGTAACCCGCTTCGGCTGTTTTAAGCGCTGTATCGGATTTACCCTTTCGTCCTCCATGTGTTGCGATGAAGTATTCCAGAATCGTAAATCCTTCTTTAAGGTTGGATTTAATCGGAAGTTCTATAGTGCGTCCCGCCGGATTGGCGACAAGACCTTTTATTCCGCAGAGCTGTGTGATTTGTCCCCAGTTACCACGGGCGCCGGAGTTAATCATGTAGTGGAGATCGTTGTCTTCGGCGATGCCGGCGATCATATCCACGGTAATGTCGGATTTGGCCTGTGACCAGACTTTGATGGTGTGGTTGTAACGTTCGTTATCGGTAATAAGTCCTTTGGTGAAATAGTCCTGAATTTTCTTTACGGACTGCGAAGCTTTTTCGATTATTTCTTCTTTGCTGCCGGGAACGATCATATCGTCCTGGCCTATTGAAAGACCTGACTTGGTTGCGAACATGAACCCGATGCGCTTTAGGTCGTCCGCGAGAATAGCTGTGGCTTTTTTGCCGCATTTTGTAAAGGATTCCGCGACAATGGCACTTAACTGTTTCTTACCGATAGTTTCGTTTATGAATCCCAGGGCATCCGGCAGAAGGCTGTTTAAGATGACACGGCCGATGGTTGTTTCTTTGAGTTCTCCCTTGAATCGGCTGATGATGGGTGACTGGATGTCAACATATCCCAACTGATAAGCTATCATTGCTTCGTTGGTGTCGGCAAAACTCATACCCTCTCCTTTTTTGCCTTTGGTCATTTTGGTCAGGTAGTAGCAGCCAAGTACCATGTCCTGCGTTGGAGTGATGATAGGTTCGCCGGCTGACGGTTTGAGCAGATTTTCGGCCGATACAATGATTTCGCGGGCTTCTTTCTGCGCGTTTTGTGAAAGGGGAACGTGTACGGCCATCTGATCTCCATCGAAGTCGGCGTTGAAAGCCGCGCAAACCAGCGGATGGATCTGGATGGCTTTTCCTTCAACCAGGACCGGCTGGAATGCCTGAATTCCAAGGCGATGCAGAGTAGGCGCGCGGTTGAGGAGCACGTATCTGTCTTTGGTGATTTCCTCCAGGATGTCCCATACCTCTTTTTTGCCCGACTGGATAAGTTTTTCGGCGTTCTTGATGTTGTGGGCGAAGCCGTCACGGATCAGTTTACCGATAACGAAAGGTTTGAAAAGTTCAAGAGCCATGCTCTTCGGGAGTCCGCACTGGTGTAGTTTAAGTTTTGGTCCGACTACAATAACGCTGCGTCCGGAGTAGTCCACGCGTTTTCCCAGAAGGTTTTGGCGGAAGCGTCCCTGTTTACCTTTAAGCATGTCCGAAAGAGAGCGCAGTTTTCGCTTGTCTCCGGAGTTGAAGACGGTTTTACCCTGGCGCGCGCTGTTATTCAAAAGTGTGTCCACGGCTTCCTGCAACATACGTTTTTCGTTACGGCAGATTACTTCGGGAGCGCCGATTGCCATAAGTCTTTTTAGCCGGTTGTTTCTGTTGATGACACGTCTGTAAAGATCGTTCAGATCCGATGCGGCGAAGCGTCCTCCATCCAGCTGAACCATCGGTCTAAGGTCCGGTGGAATTACGGGCAGAACAGTCATAATCATCCATTCCGCTTTAATGCCGGCTTTTTTCAGACTGCCGGCCAGCTTGATTCTCTTAATGATTTTCTTCTGCTTTTGTCCGGAAGCTTTTTTAAGATCTCTTTCAAGGTTTTCTATAAGTTTTTCAAGATCGATATTCTGAATGATGTTTCGGATGGCTTCCGCGCCGATTCCTGCTTTGAAAATCTGGCCGAATTTGGTGGACATCTCGCGGTATTCCAGTTCGGAAAGGATTTTACCTATTTTTAGATTTTCCAGTTCGCTTTTGGCGGATTTGTGCTGCTCATCCAGTTCTTCTATTTTTCGTGCATACTCTTTTTCGTTAGCCTGCTCTTTTCCTTTTTGTTTGAATTCGTCCAACAGTTTTTTACGCAGATTTTTGTATTCCTGGGTCAGTTGTTCTTTGGAGTCGTTCTTGGAATTTTCATCAACGTGGGTAACAATGTATGCCGCAAAATAGATTACCTGTTCAATGGCTTTAATTGGGAGATCTATTAGTAGTCCAATACGGCTCGGGGTTGATCTTAGAAACCAGATATGGCTTACCGGAACCGCAAGTTTAATGTGAGCCATGCGGTCGCGGCGTACATTTGAGCGGGTTACCTCCACTCCGCATTTTTCGCAAATTACGCCTTTGTATCGGATCCTTTTATATTTTCCGCAGTAACATTCCCAGTTTTTGGTGGGACCGAAAATTCTTTCGCAGAAAAGACCGTCCCTTTCCGGTTTTTGGGTGCGGTAGTTAATTGTTTCCGGTTTTTTTACTTCGCCGTATGACCATGCCAGAATTTCTTCGGGCGAAGCGACGGAAATGGAGATGGAGTCAAAATAATCAAGACTGTTAACGTTTTTTTTCTCCAGGTTGCTTTGTGCCATATGTGGTTTGGTGAATAATTTATTGTTGAAAAGTTTATTACAGGCCCAGATCCGAATCTATGTCCAGTTTGCTTTCCGCCGGGGTCACTTGCTTCGCGGGTTCTTCTTTGGCGGCGGGTTCTTCTTTGGCAGCGGGTTTTTCCTTGGCAGCGGGTTTTTCCTTTGGGGCAGGGTCTTGCATGGTGGTTTCCTCAGGGGCTTCCTGTGCGGGTTCATCCATTTCGATGGCGTTTTCTTCAGGTAAAAAGTCCGGACCGTCAGTGCGTTTGTCCAGCATGATCATATCCTGAACAACTATTTCCGTTCGGAATTTTTTTACTCCCTCGGGAGTGTCCCAGCTGCGGGTTTTCAGGTAGCCTTCAACGTAAACAAGCTTTCCTTTTTTAAGATATTGATGACATATGTCGGCAAGTTTTGCCCAGGCTACAAGATCGTGAAATTCGGCCGAATTTTGTTTGCGTCCGTCTTTCGTTACCCATTCACGATTGGTGGCGATACCGAAAGTGACAACGTTTTGACCATTTGGCGTCTGGCGCATTTCCGGGTCTCTGGTCAGGTTTCCTATCAGAATTACTTTATTTATGCTTCTCATGATTGTTTGTTATTAGTGATAATGGTTAGGATTCCAGTTCTTTTTCGAGTTCCTCCGCTTCAATAAGGTCGGTTTCGCTTGGTTCGTTTTCTCCTTCTTCCGTCGATATACCGCCTTCGGGCATAGCCGGTTCTCTGGCCTGCTTGCCCAGAGTTTCTTTAATGTTTTCATCCAGTTCTTCCTGTTCTTCCGGTGATTCTTTAATGGCCGCCTCTTCTTCCAGGCTTTGTTCAATAGTGTATTCATCTTCCGCCTCCACCATCGGCGCGTCTTCGGTTGCAAGCAGTTTTACGCTTAATCCAAGGCTTTGTAGCTCTTTAACCAAAACGTTGAAAGATTCCGGTGTACGGGGCTTTCTAATGGCTTCACCTTTTACAATCGATTCGTAAGCCTTCGCGCGTCCATATACGTCGTCGGACTTAATGGTAAGCATTTCTTGCAGTGTGTGAGCGGCGCCATAAGCTTCCAGCGCCCATACTTCCATTTCTCCGAAGCGTTGACCACCGTGCTGGGCTTTACCTCCAAGCGGTTGTTGCGTCACCAGTGAGTATGGACCAACCGAACGCGCGTGAATCTTGTCCTCAATCAAATGGCTCAGTTTCATAATGTAGGTGATACCGACGGTCGTTTCACGATCGAAAGGTTCGCCGGAAAGGCCGTCGTACAGCTGAATTTTACCGTTTACCGGCAGGTCGGCTTTTATTAGCATTTCTGTAATTTGCGCAGGAGTAATACCGTTAAGGGCCGGCGTGGCAACGGTTGTTCCCATTTTTTTTGCCGCCCATCCCGCATGCGTTTCAAGAATCTGACCTATATTCATACGACTGGATACACCAAGAGGGTTGAGGATAATGTCCACTGGTGTCCCATCGGGCATAAACGGCATGTCTTCGCGCGGAACTATTATGGAAACGACACCTTTGTTACCATGTCTTCCCGCCACTTTGTCTCCAATGGAGATTTTACGGGTCTGGGCCACGTTTACTTTTATCTGCTGATTGACCCCCGTTGGCAGTTCATCTCCGGCTTTGCGTGAAAATATTTGCATTCCAACCACTTTTCCGCCTTCACCGCCCGGGAGTCTTAACGAGGTATCTTTGACGTCGCGGGCTTTATCGCCAAAAATGGCTCTAAGAAGCCTTTCTTCCGCGGTCAGCTCGGTTTCACCCTTTGGCGTGATTTTTCCAACCAGGATATCTCCTTCGTGTACGGTTGCGCCGATGCGGATAATTCCGTTCTCATCCAGATCTTTCAGGCGGGCTTCTCCAACATTTGGGATGTCGCGTGTGATTACTTCCGGTCCCAGTTTCGTATCGCGCACATCGACCGTGAAAGTTTCAATATGCACGGAGTCGAAGAGTCCATCTTTTACCACGCGGTCGGAAATAATGACTGCATCCTCAAAATTGAAACCCTGCCAGGACAGATAGGCAACAAGAAGGTTTTGGCCGAGAGCGATCTCTCCGTTGTCCGTTGCGGCTCCGTCGGCCAAAATGTCTCCGCGTTTTACTTTTTGTCCTTTGGCGATTCGCGCACGTTGATGAATACATGTTCCCTGGTTGCTTCTTTCGTAATTGTAAAGTTTGTATGTTGCTTTTTTACCGTTTTTGTACAGGACCGTGATTTGTTGTGCGTCGACGTATGAAACGGTTCCGTCTTCCTCGGCCAAAAGTACCTGTCCGCTGCTTTTGGCGGCCAGTTCCTCCATACCCGTTCCGACCACCGGCGCGCTCGGGGAGATCAATGAAACGGCCTGGCGTTGCATGTTCGATCCCATGGATGCTCGGGTGTTGTCGTCGTGTTCAAGGAATGGGATAAGGGCCGTTGTTTCGGAAATAATTTGCTTAGGTGAAACGTCGATGTGTGTTACTTCTTTACGGTCGATAATGTTGGCTTCGCCGCTCTGGCGTGCGGAGACGCGCGGATTAATAAGCTGTCCTTTCTCATCCAGTTCAGTGTTTGCCTGAGCAATTACAAGATTTCTTTCTTCATCGGCGTCATAGTATTTGATGTTTTCGGTGATGTGTGGAAGTACGGCTATTTCATCGATCTTCAATTTCTCGATTTCTTTGGCCAGTTTGGCATCGATGGTTGTTCCGCTGCGGGCTATGAGCGCTTTGGATTTTGGATTGCTGATGGATTCGGTTAGGGTGTGTCCGGTAAGGTCGGTCGCATTGTTTTTAATCGTGTGCGCGATTTCGCGGAACGGTGTTTCAATGAATCCGTACTTGTTTACCCTGGCGTAGGTGCCCAGATGGACAACAAGTCCGATGTTCGGACCTTCCGGTGTGGAGATAGGACAGATGCGTCCGTAGTGCGATGTGTGTACGTCGCGGACATCGAACGACGCTCTTTCCCTGGAAAGTCCTCCCGGACCCATCGCGGAAAGGCGGCGCTTGTGGGCAAGCTCCGCAAGCGGGTTGGTCTGATCCATGAACTGCGACAGCTGCGAGCTGGCGAAGAATTCACGGAGCGCCGCCGTAATCGGTCTTGAATTAATAAGTTGCGTCGGCGTTACGGTTTCAAGATCCATAACTGTCATGCGGTCTTTGGCTATTCTGTCCGTTCTTAAAAGACCCACGCGGAATTTATTCTGCACCAGTTCTCCGACCGCCCGTACGCGTCTGTTGGACAGGTGATCGATGTCATCCGGTTCCAGTTGCCCGTTATTAAGACGTATAAGGTATTTAATGATCTCTATAAGATCTTTTACCTGAAAAATATGTGTTTCTTTTTTATTAGGGATGTCCAGTTTAAATCTTTTGTTCAGTTTGTATCTCGCCACAGGTCCCATGTCGTATTTTCTGTAGTCGAAAAACATTGACTGGATAAGTGATTTGGCGTTTTCCGGCGTGGCAAGGTCTCCCGGGCGGATCTTTTTGTAAATGCTCTGGTATGCTTCGTCTTCCGCTTTTGCGTTGTCTTTATCGAGCGTGTTTTGAATGTAGTCGTGCGCAGGATCTTTTGTTACGTCGTTGAAAAGGTCGTGTATCTCTTTGTCCGTGCTATAACCGAAAACTCGCAAAAGGGAAGTTATGTGAATTTTTCTTTTACGATCAATTTTGACCGTGATTATACCTTTTTTATCTGTTTCAATTTCCAGCCAGGCGCCGCGCTTCGGAATGATTTTGGCGTTGTGCATGCCCATCGCTATTGGGCTTTTGGAAAAGAAAACACCCGGTGATCTGACCAGCTGGCTGACCACAACTCTTTCAATACCGTTAATAATGAAGGTTCCCCTGGTTGTCATCAGCGGAACTCCGCCGAGGAAAACGTCCTGTTCCTTAATTTCTCCGGACTCTTTGTTGATTAATTGTACGTGCACTTTGAGGGGCGATTCGTAAGTCAGATTCTTGAGTTTGCAGGTTTCGGCGTCGTATTTCGGCTCGCCGATTGAGTGTTCAAGAAAGTGCAGTTCCAGTTTTTTGCCCGAAAAGTCACTTATCGGGGTTATTTCGTCCAATAGTTCGCGGATACCGTCTTCCAGAAACCATCTGTATGAATCGAGCTGTACTTCTATCAGATTTGGAAGGACCACGTTTTTGTCTATTCTTTCTTCCGTGTATTTTCTTTTACTTTCTTCTTTAAGGTAAGTCGCTTCTTTTGGAAGAAGCTGGTTTATTTCGTCACTGATGTTTTGGGAAGCTTTTTTTGAAATGGGGCGTGCTTTGGGGATTTGCTTTGCCACTTTTGGAGCATCTTTGAAGTGGGATTTAAAGGGGGCTTTGGCAGGTGCCCGGACAGGTGCTTTGGCTGACTCTTTGACTGGAACTTTGGCTGGTATTTTTGCTGTGATCCTTGGGGCTGCTTTTTTCGTGGTTATTTTGGTTGCCGGTTTTTTCGAAGTTTTTGGCGGCGCTTTTTTTACGATTTTTTTGGCTGCTTTAGGCACAGTTTTTTTTGGAGCGACTTTCTTTGCGGGCGATTTGCTCTTGGAAGCGGGCTTTTTGGCAACCGCTTTTTTTACCATTTTCTTAGGAGCGGCTTTCTTAGGAGCAGCTTTCTTTGGTGTGACCTTCTTGTTGGTCTTCAAATTCGGGGTCTTCAAAACCTTTACCGCTTTTTTTGCTTTGGGAGCTTTTTTAGCGGCAGCTTTTTTCTTTTGCATAGAGAAAAGAGTGAAATAATAGCTTGTCAGTGCGCTTTCTTTTGCGCCTTCCTTTGCTATCTTTCGCTACACAATCGTTTGATCTGAAAAAGAAGACCTTTTCCGATAGCTACAAAGATTTTATTCATTTTTTAACTTCTGTCAATGGAATTTTCAAGTTCTTTAAAAGGCGGACTAACCCTGGTCATCGTTTTTGGTTTCCTCTTCCTCACTTTTCATTATCTTGACGTTGACGAAGTAAGTTTCGTAGAAGCGTTTTTGTTCGGCAAGGGAGTGCATTAGTTTTTCGTCGTCGCCGGCGTTAAGGAATTTGCCGTTTATTTTAAATGAGATTGTGCCTTTAAAGTTGTCCTGTTTGAGTTTGGTGAGGAAGCTTTCTATTGGGAGTATGCCTTTTTCAGGAGGGGAGTATGGAGTGCCGGCCCGCACATTGGAAAGGTGGATACAAACCATATATTTTTGCAGGGTTTTATAGACGCGGATGATGTCCTCTTTTCTTTGTCCGAGGCGGGCCGTGTCCAGGCAGGCGTGCTTGAATTTTTTAAGATCCAGTACCGATCCCATGGCATGTTCGGGTATTATGCCCAGGAAAGATTTCGAGGGCGCGTTTTCAAGCGCTATTGATATGTTTTCTTTTTGTCTGAGTTTTGGGATTTCGTTCTTCATCCATCCAATGAATTTGTAATCAAAAAATTTTGGCGGCTGGATGATTATCACGTTTGTGCCGATTTTCTTTGCCATGTCCACCGCTTCCCTGATTTTTTTTGAGTTGGATCCCATGGGGGTCTGGATTGTCAGTACCGGTATGCCAACCTGATCCGACAGCTTCTTTACGTAATCGGCATTGAGTGTATCGAAATTTTTTGGATCCATTGCCAGATCCACGCCGTCGTACCCGGCGTCTTTAATTATCTGAAAAATGCGGTTTAGTCCGTATCCTTTTAGTGAATCTGTGGATAGTGCCAGCATGTTGTTGGGTTTTTATGGACTCGCTATATTATAACATTAAAAAGAGCCATTCTCAAGGCTTGAGTAGTGTGTTTAGCCTATTTTTTCCTGGTTTCCCAGGTAGGGGCGGAGTACGGGTGGGATAAGGATGCTGCCGTCTTTTTGCTGGTAGTTTTCCATTATTGCAAGGAGGGTGCGGGTGCTGGCGAAGGCGGTGCCGTTTAGTGTGTGAACAAGCGTTTTCTTGCCTTCATCGTCGAAGCGGACTTTGGCGCGGCGGGCCTGGAAATCCGTGCAATTGGAGCAGCTTGTGAGTTCGCGATATTTGTTCTGGGCCGGAATCCATACTTCTATGTCGTATTTCTTGGCCGCCTGGGCGCCTAAATCGCCGCCGCAGATGTTGATTACCTGGTAGTGGAAGCCAAGATCCTGCATTATCTCTTCTTCTATCGATAATAAAAATTCGTGTTCCTCCTCCGATTTGTCGGGGTGGCAGAAGCTGAACATTTCCATTTTGTCGAACTGATGGACGCGAATGATGCCTGCCGTATCTTTGCCGTAGGTTCCGGCCTCACGCCGGAAGCAGGTTGAAAAGGCGAAATATCTTTTTGGCAGGTCTTTTTTATCCATAATTTTGTCGGCGTGGAGCATGCAAAGCGGTACTTCCGATGTCCCGACCAAAAACAGGTTGTCGTCGTCGGCGTTCACGGAGTAGATCTCATTGCGGTCGGCGGGGAAAAAGCCGGTTGCTTCCATGGCTTTTTCGCGCACCAGTACTGGCGGAAGGATTGGAGTGAAACCTTTGGATCGCAGTTTGCCGGTTATGTGTTGAATTAACGCGAATTCCAATAAAACGGCTTCGTTCTTAAGGTAGTAGAAGCGTGTTCCCGAGCTGTTTGCCGCCGTTTCCATGTCTATCAAGTCGTGGCGTCTGCCAAGCTCTGCGTGGTCCAGCGGTGTGAAGTCGAATTTCGGCTTTTTACCTTCCGTGCGGACCACTTCGTTGTCGTTTTCATCTTTTCCCTCCGGTACGGAAGGGAGAGGGGGATTGGGGATTTCCAGAAGTAGTTCTTTTAATTTTTCTTCCAGTTCTTTCAGTTTCGGTTCTATTTCTTTAAGCTTATCTTTCAATTTTCCGGATTTCTCCAGGAGTGGTTTTTTGTCTTCCACCTGAGGTATTTCTTTGGCGAGTTTATTCTGTTCGGCCTTTAGTGTGTCTGTTTGCTCAATAAGGGAGCGGCGCTCTTCATCCATCTTCAAAACGGCGTCCAGGTCACCTTTATAGTGTTTTTTCGCGAGGGCCGCTTTGGTCTCCTCCGGTTTTTCTATTAGAAGTTTTATATCGATCATGGCCAGATTGTATCACAGGATTTAATGAGTGATTATTTTTTTTTGGTTGCGGTTCTTATCTCATCGATTTTGGCGGTTCTTCTGGCTTGATTTGCGTAGTCCTCGGATATTTCCATTACTTGGGAGATTGATGGTCTGTTCTGAAAATGCATCTGGATAATGCTCAGGGCTGTCCGGAAGCATTCTTCAAGGGTGAAAT
This sequence comes from Patescibacteria group bacterium, assembly GCA_018825335.1. Taxonomy (GTDB): domain Bacteria; phylum Patescibacteriota; class Gracilibacteria; order UBA1369; family UBA1369; genus JAHJEW01. The sequence continues at coordinate 26,832 of JAHJEW010000004.1, forward strand.
AATCAATACTGTCTTCCGCGAAAGCGCCTATGGCAAGATCTATGGTTGAAATGACAGGATTTTTCCCATGAAGATCGCGAAGGTCGCGAATTTGTTGCAGGGTTGTAATTATATCTTTTCTGTCGATGAGCCGGGTTTCGATTCCTTCTTCCAGTGATTCTATCATTATATCCGCCAGTTTTTGCGGGGTTGCTTGGTTCTTTTCCGGCGGTGGAGGGGCAATTGCGGGATATATAGTGCTATGACCTTTCATGGGTTTGTTTTTGTGTTTTGTAACTTGTGCTTAGTTTCGCTTGCGCTCCACTCGTGTTACTGTTTCCGCTATTCTCTGGCGGAGAG
>JAHJEW010000030.1 GCA_018825335.1 Patescibacteria group bacterium
AAAATTGCCGGTCCGGCTATCATTCCCGACCAGTTTAGAGCTATAAGCCAGTCAAAACCATTCATCAATACTTTTCCAATGAAGATCAAAAGAATATAGAAAATTCCTGCCAGAATAAATCCAATTGTTCCGACCAATTCGTGTTTCCAGGATATGATTACAATGATCAGTAGAATCAATGCCGGGATATTGTGAATAAATAGACCAAGAGCGATTTCCCAAAAGCTTAAATTTTCCTCAAAAACATCCAATGAAAACAGCATTAAGAACAGGATGAATATTATTGACAATATTCTTGGCGCCCAATATGTGAGTTTGTTTTTTACCAAATGCCGGGTATTAATCGATATTTTACTTTTTTCATATATTCCCTATAACCTTTCAAATCTCTCAATAAAACTTCTTCTTCATTAAATATTCTTAGAATTATGAAAGGAATAATGGAAATGAAAAAAAATAATGCCCAATATGAGCCTAATGCGATCGGCAAAAAAATATACATTAATATTGCTCCGGCATACATCGGATGTCTTACTACCGAGTATGGTCCCGTTGTTATGACTTTTTGTCCTTTTTCAACAACCACTATCCTCGACGCATATCTGTTCTCTTTGAATACAAAAAGGATTATCAGGTATCCGAAGAAAATAATAATGTCCGATAAGATGACAAGAAATGTTGGAATGTTTGACCAGCCATATCTGTAATCAAATCCGGGAATTAGAAAACCTGCAAGAAAGATTAATGTTGCTATTTTAATAATTGTTTTTTGTTTAATTTCTTTCTCCTTGAATTTCATTCTTCTTTCCAGAAATTTTGGATCATGTTTTAGAAAGTATATTAGTACAAAAAAAGCGGGTATGAAAAAAGTGCCTATAAATAACCATGCATGCCAGTACATTATTGAGCCCGCCGGCAGAAAAAGTATCAAACAGGAGATTATTATCCCAATTATAAAAATTGAAAAAATCTTTATTGTTATTTTTTTTCTGTTCATGATGTCTTTCCTTTTATTTCTAGATTAATTATCTGTAACCGGCCAAATATTATTTTGCACAATCGGACAGCATCTTGGCGGGGAATCCATATTTATTCAGATCACATGGGATTATTCCATTACCGTCGTGAACTATCTGCCATTCTCCGTCAGTTTTTACCGCCAGAAAAATTCCGCCGGGTTCCCCGATTTTAAAATTTACACTTCCGCGTGCGTGGTTTGCTGCTTCCTGCTCTATGATCACTGATACATCCTCCGCATATTGTGGATATTTTTCTGCAAAAAGTTTTTGCAGTACATTGCTCGTTGACTCTTCCGGAAGCAAAAGTCCGGTACAGCGCCAGTTGATCTCGGCTGTTTTTGTGTTTTCCGAAACAACGCAGGCCGGATTGCAACCTTTATTTGTTGATTTAAGATTTGCGTCGAACCACCATGTTTGGGAATTATCGTTGTAATATCCGGGTGAAAGAGATTCTCCTTCTTTAATGCAATTTTTTTCCGCGATGATTTTGGCTTCAGCCTCTGTTAATCCGACTTTGGTGGATTCGGATGCGGGGGGCTGGATATTAAATGTACATCCTGTAAAAGCAAGTACGATGACGCTTGCAATGGCGATGATTGATTTTTTATTCATGGTTTTTGAAATTATATGGGTAAAATATGCTATTCGGTTGTTACGCCATCAAATTCCGCTTCGTTGGCCTCGGCTATTTCTTTGGTTTCTCTTACAATACCGTCTTTATGGTGGGCAGGGGAATAAATCGTATAAAGCTTCAGATCCTCTGTATCCGATGTGTTAATGATATTGTGATTTGCTCCCGCGGGCACAACCACCGCGGAACCATCACCGACTTCATATTCATTGCCGTCAATAATGCACTTTCCCTGTCCTTTTTCAAAGCGGAAGAATTGATCGTTTTCGGAATGAATTTCCATACCGATCTCCTCATTGGGTTTTAAACTCATTAGAACCAGCTGGCTGTGTTTTGATGTGTAAAGCACCTTGCGGAAATTTTCATTTTCCAGCGTGTCTTTTTCAATGTTTGCGGTAAATCCTTTCATGGAAAATTTTAAAAGTATATAAATGTTTTAACCTGGCTATATTAAGCCCAAGGTGAATAGTTGTCCAACTTGAGAGATGTCTTTGGGCATGGTGGAGCCCGGCTTTAATTAATTAGCCGATCTGCATATGCGAGTATTTGTCGACTTTTTCAATCATTTGCTGCTTTGTTTTTTCGATTAAAAAACTGGCCGTGAATGAGTTTCTTGCTAGTTTAACTATTTCTTCCTTTGATAGGTCCAAGGCGTCTGAAATTGCCAGGTAATTTTCGTTTACATAGCCGCCAAAATAGGCCGGGTCGTCCGAGTTTATTGTTATTAGAAGCCCTTTTTCGAGCATTTTCCGGAGTGGATGATTATTCAGGTCATTGACTACTTTTAATTTGAGGTTGGAAAGAGGGCAAACAGTTAATGGCATTTTGCGACTTACTAATTCCTGGACCAGTTTTTCATCATCCAGTGAATGGTTGCCGTGATCTACCCGTGATACTTTTAATAGATCCAATGCTTCCCACACATATTCGGCAGGTCCTTCTTCTCCCGCGTGTGCCACCGTTAGAAATCCTTCCTCTCCGGCACGTTCAAAAACTCGTTGGAATTTGGATGGTGGATTCCCAACCTCGGATGAATCCAACCCAACCGCTGTAATTAAGTCCTTGTGATTGAGGGCTTGTTCAAGGGTTTTCATTGCCGCCTCTTCATCGAGATGTCGCAGGAAACACATTATCAGTTTTGTGCTTATCCCCAGCTTATTTTGTCCGTCTTGTAGTGCGTTGTGTATGCCTTTAACCACGGTTTGAAACTCTATGCCTCTGTCTGTATGCGCTTGTGGGTCAAAAAAGATTTCCGCATGAAGCACATTTTGTGAGTGCGCTTTTTCCAGGTAGGCCCATGTCATGTCATAATAATCCTGCTCTTCGATTAAAACGCCTGTTCCTTCGTAGTAAATATCAAGGAAATCTTGAAGATTATTAAAATCATAAGCTTTTTTCAGTTCTTCCACCGACCTGTATTTTATTTCTATGTTGTTGCGTCTGGCAATCTTAAACATTAATTCCGGTTCCAGAGTTCCTTCAATATGTAAATGCAGTTCCGCTTTGGGAATACCTTTTATGAAGTCTTCAAGTGTGGTCAAATTGTATTGTAAATAATGAACTTATGGACCTGTACAGACCTCATCGTATACTGTCTGGACATCACCCCAATTGGGATCTGATGTTGGAAGAGCATCTTTTTCAATTCCAGTGCAAATTAAATTTTGCAATTTACCAACATTTCCACTTCTATAGGCGGTTACCAATTGATTATCATATCTTTGCAAGATAGTAACTAATTGTGCTCTGGTAACTGCATCACTGGGGCCGAAATTTCCGTTGCTATACCCCAGAACAATACCGGTGGTATTTGCCCAGTCTACGGAATCGCCGTAATAAGCATTGTAATCTACATCGGGAAATTTTGTGACTGCACCTTGTGCAAAAACAATTCCTAATGTTAGAAGTGCGCCTGTTAGTATCAAGGCAATGGAGGAAAGCGTTTTCTTCATGTTTTTCGGGTTAAAGAAATAATGGATTGATTGTATAACTTTTTTTCATTTCATGCAACGTCCGTGCACTGTGCGAATTTTGAATTTGCTAGATTTATCTACTTTTCAAAACCGAGCCTGCTCCTTATTTCATCAATTCTTTCTGGCACATCTGGATCTCCCAGCAAGCCTCCGTGAGAACCTTCTGTTAATTTCTCAAGGTCAGAAAATAATTTGTGCAGATCAACCAGTGTTTTTCTTTGGGTATCAGTTAAATTATGCCTGTTGGCATGATCCATTAAGCATAGGTCTGCCACTAGTTCTTTTAATGGTTCTTTTAAAGAGCTAACGCGCAGCATTACTTCATCTAACATACCTTGATAGTCTGGACCTTTTTCTGAAATACTCATAGTGGAATGGTTAAAATTTAGGGAATATGAATATTACAAATTTTTCTGAAAGTCAAATATAGATTTTTCATTTTTTCGCCTAACGTTTGCGCCCAATGCGAAGTTTGCAACTGGTATAATATGCCGAAGGCTGAACAGTGGCAAACTTGGGAGAGGGCTTTCGGGCCGAGCGGAGCCGGCCGAAAAGAAAGCCCGAACCGCATACGCAGTGTTCGTATAATGTACATGTTTTTCTTTTTTGTTTTTTTAATTATTTTTCCTTATCGACAGTATCCCTCCAAAACTTGCAGTCCAGATTAAAATCGGATAAAAAGCCAGACGCTCCATGCCACCTATTCCAAGGCCTAGCGTTAGATCCGCCAAAAGCAATCCGGTAGCTATTAAGGAAAAAAGTCCGAGCAAGACTGATATTTGACCGAACCACTGTAATTTTAATTTGAACGCTGCAATCATCATCATGCCTCCAAAAATAAATCCGATCAAAGCAAGTGTTAAATGAGCCACGGCAAAGTCGGCTGGAAAAATTCCAACACCAAAGAAACCAAGTCCGGTTAATAGCGCAAGCAAGGCGAACAATTTATTTTTCGAGCGCATAATGTTCGCTGCCAACATAACTGATGCTCCAAATAATAAAATTGAAATATTAAAAAGCCAGGCTGCAGAGGACCCTGCCATTCCAAGATCGCTGATATAATTGTTAGCAATGTTGTAATTCGGATACAAAGCCGCAGCCACTACCATGCACAGAAACAGTTGAGTTGGCCCCAAAAACAGTAGAATCCCAACATTTGGATGTTTTATTTTTTTGAACATAAGAGTTTTGTTTAAAGATTAATTATATATTTTTTACCGCATGAATGAAGCTGGCACTTCTTTGGTCTGGCAGTGCACTGCCCCGGCACCGTAATTGCGCTCATTCAAGCCAATCACAGTGTGTTCCGGCATAGCCTTGCGGTATGCCTCCAGCGCTACCTCATCTTCTTCTACTCCATAAACAGGAACGATCACTTTATTGTTTAACGTTAAGCTGTTCAAATAAGTCCATTCTTGGACGGGGTGAGTGGTTTTTGGTAGTGGTATGCGAATGATTTTGTATTTAGTACCGTTTACAGAATCCGTATGAGCTAAAGTCGTGGCTATGTTTTCCAGACTGTTGTACCATGAATGATCTTCTGAAACTTGGGCCACCATTATGGTATTAGCGTCAATAAATTTTGTCACCATGTCCACATGACCGCAGGCTTCGCCGGGCACTGCCGAGAAAGTGATTAGTCTGCTGGCCCCAAAGTAATCAGTCATAATCTTTTCCAGATCTTCCCTGCTTACTTCTGGATTGTTTTCATATACCGATTCCATCATTAAAATTGTTCCCCGACCGTCAGTGATAATGTTACCGCCCTCAATCACGATTGGCAGACGATGAACCGGCATATTAAGATAAGCCCCAATAACCGCACTGGCTTCGTTATCGTGCATCAAAGAACGCAAGCCAAGCGGCTGGTACGGATTCCAAATTAACACGTGATCGGAATTTATTCCTGTGGTCACAGTGATCGGCATAAAGTCACGAGCCCAAATGTCGTTAATGGGTACGTGGAAAAATTTGATATTTGAAAGCTCGATCTGATTCTCAATTAAATATAGCTCAACTGCTTTTTGCCAAAACTCATTTGGCACCAAAATCCAGGCTTCGGCCTCGGTAACGATCTCAGATACCAAATTTAAATGCACAGACCAATCTTCTGCCAAGTGATAAACCGGCCAAGACACAAAAACTGCGCCAATGAGTTCGTATTCGCCAGGATAGCGAACAGGGGTGTTTGGCGGATCGAGCGGATAATATTCAGTAGAAACACTGCGAGCTTGAAAGGCATAATTGGTCGTGTCGATAGCTTGTAGACGGCGTAGAGCCTTATCTTTGTCAAGCCTCATATCCTCAAGTAGACCTGAATCGGTCATGAATTTTACCATTGCCTTGTCAGAATCTATTCCATAATAGGCCGCTTGCCACTGCGGCGCGTACATTTTTTGAATCTCGGTCTGAACTCTTTCAAGATCAGCATCTGTTATGTTCCACACCTTTGGATCAAGTAGGCCTATAAGTTCTCTAATATCGTCTTTTGTGTAGGAGTGATATGGAAGCGGTATTGGCGCGGTTTTTACCGTGTTCAAAAACCTATTCTCAATCTGTCTGCGCTCAATTGTTGGGATCACGAATTCTGTGACTAAAAGCACTACAATGATCCCAAGCGCAAAAATAATAAACGGCTTTTTGCTAAATTTTTGTTTTGTCATAAAAGATTATATAGTCCATTTTATTATTAAATATCAACTCTGTACATTAATACTTTCGGAACGAAGCAAGAGCAAAAGGAAAACGGGTATTTCAGCTAACGGCGGCGTGTATGAGAAGTTTCGCCGACTTCCTTATTTTTATTATAGAGGAGGCGAAATTTGGGTGAAAGAAAAAGTGCAACCTCTGAAAATTATTAGCGCATTTTTTCTTGAACCTCATACACGATGTTATGTGATGTACATGTTTTCCTTTAATTCGCCTTAGCGAATTGCTTTTAAAAGAAAGAAATGGATTTGATTTTTTCCGTTTGGGCGAGGGGTAAGAGGGATCCGCTATGTC
>JAHJEW010000031.1 GCA_018825335.1 Patescibacteria group bacterium
ACTCAAAGACGCAAGGATTCTTTTCCAGATGAGCGATCTGTTCGCTCGAGAATATTGTTCTCATGTGTTCTTTTGTTAATTGATATTAATTCTAACAAAAGAAAACCGACCTGTGTCCACTTTTTGGGGTACAGATCATGGTGGAGATACGGGGAATCGAACCCCGATCAGGCTGGTGTCAATGCAGCCGACGGAACCATCCTATCCCCGCACACTACCGGCATAAATAAAATAGCAGCGGGACATTAGGAGATAATAAAAAAAACATAAAGCCGATCTGCATTTAACCCAAAACCCTTGCGGAAACAGAGCAAAAAGCATAATATTTAACTGTCAATGCAGCCGATGTAATCAAGAAAAGAGCCCCGTCGCGGGCTCTTTTTAATATAAGTTTCTCATGGAGCAGATTAGGGCTGCAACAAGCCATATTCATTATGGCATTGCGCTACAATCAGCCCGACCGTGCAACCCTTAATAATGGCTGCCATAAGCCAAAAATAGCGTATTATTTCGCCATAATTACCTGTGGAAATCCATTCCAAAAGCTCGCATTACGGCTTGTGTTTGCTAAAATTCGTATACCACGCACGCAGCATAGCGAAGTGTGCTTTAGAAAAAATATTTCCTAACAAACATTTATGACAAATTTATTCCCGACCGTCGCGCCGGCCAACGTCGCGCCCAAGTAAGAAACCACGCAAACCCTCACCGACGCGCAGCTGTACGGGCTTTGCAAACAATATGGACAACAAGCCCTGGAAGCCCGCCGCAAGTTCATCGGCCTTTTGCCCGAAGTGTACAAACGACGGTTGTACGCCAAAAAAAGCTTCTCATCAATAAATGAATTTGCCGCCAAGCTGGTCACCGCCACTGCGGGATCCCGCTAAGGCGGGACCGGCGTGAGCGAGGAACAGGTTAATAGGGTGCTCAATCTTGAGCGCCGTTTTGAAGATAAACCGGTTTTGAAAAAGATACTTGTTAGCGGCGAAGTCAGCATAAATAAACTGGCGAAAATCGCCTCGATAGCCACAAACAAAAACCAGGAAGAATTGGCCGGACTTGCAAAAATCTTACCATGCCGCGCGCTTGAAACCCTGGCCCGCGATGAGAGGCGACAAGCGTTGTCGGAATCTGTTCACGTGAACACCAATCCGCAACAATCACTCCTTACCGTCAACCTGCTCGCCCACCTGGACTACGATCTGCAAAAAGACCTTTTGGAAAGGCAGAAAAAAGGCATCAACATAAATCAATTACTGAAAGATTTGCTTAAAAAGCATGATGAAGAATTGGCTCAAGAAAAACAAAAATTGGCGGAGGAGGAGAATCGAAGGGCGGAAATGCGGAACACGGCGACAGGCGCGCGGGAGAAAATACCGGCAACAGGCGCACATGCCAAAAAGCCATCCCGCTACATCCCCGCAAAAATCCGCCGCCAACTTCGCAAAGAACACGGAACCAAGTGTTCAATCCGAACATGCCAAAAACCGGCAACAACCATCCATCACACACAAAGGTTAGCGCTAAGCCAAAATCATGATCCAAACTTTCTGTCACCGCTGTGCAGAGAGCACCACGCTATTGCGCACAGCATAGACCGGACTTATTGGAAGAAACGGCGGCCGTGAGGATGGCGCGCGGGTCATTTCAAGCAAAATTCCTGAAATCAACACGCGCCGTTTCCCGAAAGCCCTGCCCACTGTAAAAACGGGAAGCCCCCTCATTTTGCGCGGCGAGCGTTGTCCATATCCTGTTATTCACGGGGCCCGCACAGGCTGAACGTGTGCCACCATTCGCAGCCTCCGCAACATAATGAAACCCGGCCTGCATAAGCCGCTTCCCAAGACCCGCGCCCCTGAATTTCTCCTCAACAAACAACTCATTAATATAAGTGCCGCTTTCGTCCGATTCCAGACCAATGAAGCCGATTATCCTGCCGCGGGGGCCGGTTGCACGGCCGCGGGCGCCATCTGCGACGCCGCTCCGGTCACAAATCCCATAAAACGCGCCATTTCCAGCCTCAATAACCCTGCCAAGGTCGCCAAGATACTCATCAACCCCAAAAAGTCCATGATCCTGAAAAAAATGAGGATTAAGGCGAAAATGAATACTTTGCTGCCTCTTTAACTGACTTTTTATCCGCATCACATCATCAATTACATGAATCCCGTCCGGAAGTTCAAAGGACTGATCAAGCCTCCTTTCAACCACATAAAGTCCCGGATTAAAGCCGGATTGCTCCAGCTTATTGCCAAAACTTTGCCAATGAAAAGGAAACCGAACCTGTAATTGCGGAAAATTTTCCACCCGGGCACGGAGCGCTAATTGCTCATACCACAGCGGAAAACCGGCCAAAGCTTCAGTTTCAGACACACCTTCGCAAAGATCCATCAAAAGATAGCTTTTGTACCGCAAATCGGTTACAACATTTCTTTTTTCTATAATGAGGGGAAATAGATCGTTCATGAAAATACAATAGCAAAAGAGTAGTCAACTTTAATGGGTAATGAAAGATAAATCAACCTTTCCAAAGCATCACCGCGGGATCCCCCGGCTCATCCATTTCCTGCGGCAAATCCGGATATTCTATCTCCCGCCCATCCCTGTCAAAAACCGCAACATGGCGCTCTTCATCCATGTACAAAAGATCTTCCCGCTGCACCTTCCCAAACGGAGAATCCAAAGCAAGCCGCGTTGAATGAACCCACGCGGACGTTGTCCTGTTCAGTTCATCCATAATACTAAACAAGCGTTTCAGAGAAAGCCGAAAACCGGCGGAATACTTTATTGGATCGGGAATAAATATAGAAAGATTCCGCACACCAATTTCGTCCAGCTCCGTCAACAATCTCTTTAATACAAGGAAATGATCGTTCACCTTTTTTAGCATGGGAAATTGGTTATATGACCGCACTCCGTGTTCATGCAGCATGGCTATTTTCGAGCGGACTTCATCGCAGATTTCATATGGATGAACAATATGGTGCACCACCCTCACATTGGCCTGCGCAAGAGCTTCGCATCGTTTCTCGTCAAAAACCTTCGGTGAAAACGCAAGTGTTCTTGTGTGGATGCGGATATTGGCGATATTTGCCTCCGATTTTAGCTTTTCAAGGATTTCGCGAAGGACATTATACGGTAAAAGCATAGGATCGCCGCCGGAAAGAATAACCTCATCTATTTCCGGATGGTCGGCCAGAAATCCCATTAGTGTGTCGATTTTTTCCGTTATATCGGGAAGGAATCTTTCATGCTGATCGGCCAGAACATCCGTCCGGCAGCAGTATCTACAATGACCCGCGCAGCTGTCCGTTGGCGTAAAAAGCAGGCGATATTCATACTTCCTAATAATTGTATCCTCCGCGCATTCGGGCATATTTCGTCTGTCATCCACAAAATCGGCAACCTCGTCGGCAGAATGAACCCCCATATGCTCATCTGTTGGCAAAACGCACCTGTAAAGAGGACCTTCATCGCTGCCCAAAGCCATAACCTCCTCACGTACTTTTTGCGCGTAAAAAGGGGGAACCTTTATGGGTAATAAACGTTCGCGTTTCGCCAGGTCATTAAACTCTTCAAACCTGCGCGCGCCCGGAAATGATTGCAGTTCTTTATTCATGGATGGATGCGCCCCCTATTTAACCACAAAACTCACCAGCTTCCCCGGAACATAGATTTTTTTGACGATTTCTTTGCCTTCCAGGTGTTTTGCAACGTTTTCCACTTCGGCCGCCGCCTTTAGCGCTTCCTCCAGCGAAATGCCGGTTGCGACCTCCACCTGTCCGCGTAACTTGCCGTTCACCTGCACAGCCAGCGTCACAGTTGCCGAAACTGTTAAAGCCGGGTCGTACTCCGGCCATTTTTCGTTAAAAACGCTCTTTTTTCCGCCAAGATGCTTCCAAAGCTCCTCCGCAAGATGCGGCGCGAGCGGCGCGATCAGTCGCACCAGAATCCGCTTTCCCTCAACCGAAAGTCCCGTTTTAACCGCACCGTTCAAAAACTCCATCAAAGCCGCAATCGCAGTATTAAATTGCATTTTCTCAATATCCTCCGTCACGCGCTTGATTGTTTTGTGCAGTAAGCCCAAATCCGCCGGCCCGCCCGCTTCCCCCGCAATAAACCCGTAAAATCTATCCACAAACCGCGCGATACCCGTAATCCCTTTATCATTCCAGTCTCCGCCATCCGTAAAAGGGCCCATAAACATTAAATACATGCGGAAAACGTCACTCCCGTAAAAGCTCACGAACTCATCCGGACTAACCGTATTGCCCTTGGTCTTGCTCATTTTTAATCCCTGGTACTTGATCAGCCCCTGATGCACAAGCCGCGCAAACGGCTCACTGTGTGAAACAAACCCGAAATCTTTCAGCGCCATCATCACGAATCGGGCATAAATAAGGTGCATACAGGCATGTTCCGGCCCGCCTATGTACATGTCCACGGGCATCCATTTTTTTTCTATTTTTGGATTGATGAAGGCTTCCGCGCCGCTGTCCGCAGAGCCCGATCCGGCCATTAAATATCTCAAATAATAGAAACTCGAACAAACAAACGTATCCATTGTGTCGATTTCGGGCTTCCAGCCCTTTCCAAACAGCCTTTCAGTCCGAGCCTTTAGCTCCTTCGACTGCCCCAGCGGGGAAGTTCCTTTCGGCTTAAACTCGGTATCCGTTGGCAAAAGCCAAGGCAAATGCTCATCCGGAATCGGGTGCGCCTTACCATCCGGATCATAAACGATCGGAATCGGCGCGCCCCAATAGCGCTGGCGCGAAATAAGCCAGTCGCGCAGCCGAAAATTAACCACTCCGCGCCCGAGCTTCTTATCTCCCAGCCATTTAATCATCTTTTTCTTTGCGTCGGGAGTGGAAAAACCGTCCAGGAAGCCGGAATTCACCGCCGTACCTTCTTCAGCAAAAGCAGTCTCGCTCACATTTCCGCCCGAAACCACCTCCCGCACCGGCAGATCAAACTTCTTCGCGAACTCAAAATCGCGCTCATCATGCGCCGGGACCGCCATAATCGCGCCCGTTCCGTAGGTCATAAGCACATAATCCGCTATCCAGACCGGAATCTTCTCTCCATTAACGGGATTTACCGCATATCCACCTGTAAACACACCGGTTTTATCCTTTTCCAGATCGGTGCGCTGCATCTCCGTTTTCTTCTTAACAGCTTTTATGTAAGCCATAATCTCCTTGCGCTGCCCATCCGTCACAATATCCAAAACAAGCGGATGTTCAGGCGCCAGAACCATGTAAGTCGCCCCGAAAAGCGTGTCCGGACGGGTCGTAAACACTTCCACTTTCCCTGCCGTCCCAACAAGTTCAAAAACCACATCCGCGCCCTCGCTCCTGCCGATCCAGTTTTGCTGCATAAGCTTGGTCTTTTCCGGCCAGTCAAGGTCGTCCAGCCCGTCCAGCAAACGTTGCGCATAATCCGTAATCTTCCAGAACCACTGCTTAAGCGGTTTTTGAACAACCTCCGTTGCGCACCTTTCACAAGTGCCGTCCTGCGCCTGCTCATTGGCCAAAACCGTCTGGCAGGTGTCGCACCAGTTCACCGCCGCCTCCTTTTTATAGGCGATTCCGTGCTTGTACATCTGTAAAAAAAGCCACTGCGTCCACCTGTAATACTCCGGCTTACTCGTATTCAGTGTCCTGCTCCAGTCGTATATAGTCCCGATTTTCTTTAGCTGATCAACCATTGTGGCCGTGTTGACCTCTGTTGACTCCGCCGGCGGCGTACCGGTTTTAATGGCATGATTCTCCGCGGGCAGCCCGAAAGCGTCGAATCCCATCGGCTCAAAAACATTATAGCCTTTCATGCGCATATAGCGACCGAAACTGTCTGCCGGCCCGAAATTATACCAGTGCCCCACGTGCAGACGATCTCCCGAAGGGTAAGGAAACATCACCAGATTATAGAATTTTGGTCTTGATTCATCGTTCAGATCAACATTGTAATACTGCTCTTTTTTCCAGCGCTCCCGCCACTTGTTTTCGGTTTCTATGGGATTATATTTTGCCATTTTATAAAATTAAGAATCAGCCGAAAGCAACTATATTATAGACACCAAGCATCAAATATAGACCGAATAAAACGCCCCAGACAATGATACGCTGGGCCATGGCCCAGAAGTTTGGCTTAAAAACGGTATTTTTCTTTCTTGAAAGCTGAAAAATGATCAATTCATAAAAATAGGTAATAAGCAGAAGAAGGCACGCGCCGACGACAAAGGTAAAATCTGTATATAACCAGGTGAAAAAGCTCATTACAATGCTCACGGGTCGGATGTTTAATGTCGCGTCAATTAGCAGAAAAGCGCCCAATGCCAGTGTACCGATATGAGCGGCCTGATCCACAAGAAACGGCAGCAGAAACCTGTCTGTGCGCTCCTCGAAGAAAAGTTTCGCCAGATCGATTAAAAAGTGAGCCGCCGAAATCAACAAAATCGCGGCCAGAACAGTCATATTCGGCATATAAGGCAGCAGAAGCACCAGACAAACCGCAAAATGCACCCCAATATGGAATGCGGTGCCCAGCCAGCTTTGGCGCTTCCAGCGGATCAGGGCGGCCGGTTGCAGCATAAAATCCGCAATTAAGTGCGCAAGTAAAAGATAAAGAAAAATCATAGTCCTCGGAGGTTTATCTTAAGCCGTTTAAGGAATTCCGTGCTTATGCGTCCGGCCATGTTCGGATTGGAACTGACCAGTTTAATGAAATCTTCCTTTTTCAGCTTGAAACACTGCGTCTCCTCCACCGTTACCGTGGACGCGTTGCGCGGTTTTTCCGATATTAAAGCCATTTCTCCGAAAAAATCGTTATCACCCAGAATGGCAACGTCTTTTTCTTCGGGATCGGCATCGTTTCCGGGATGAAAAACCCGCACCATGCCGCTTTTAATAATGTAAAATGAGTCGCCGGGATCGCCTTCCTTGAAAATAACATGATTGGGAGGATACAGTTCCAGGGTAATTTGTTTGATCACCTCTTTGTGATCCTCCGCGTTCAGCTCCTCCAGCAGCGGAATGCGCTTGAGGATGCCAAGAATGGTTGATACGTCGTCATTGCTGATTTCCGGCATGGGCATTTTTGGTTAATGGCTCCGGGGCTTTATTAAAACCTTGCGTCATTATAGCGCATGACGGCGGCGGAGGCTATTCATTTTGCCACATATGGTTGCGTTTCATTGTCCGATTTTCGACGCATCAGCTATTGACAAAAGGTCTAATATATTTTACAATTTAATGATTGACACATCTGCATATAATCCAAAAACAAAAACATATGTACAATTATTGGAAAAATAATAGAAACGTCATTCTGATCGCGGTGGCCATGTTCATAGTATCTCTGACAGGCCTGTTGTATTTTTTAAACGGCAACGGCATGGATGGCCCCGATGAAGGACTCAAAGCCGACGTTGTCGATTCCATCACTGTAAAAGCGCAACAGGAACAGGATAAAAGCTACCGTTCGCTTTATGAAAATGTGGACGGACCACTGGTTGTTCTTGGCGTGGACGGCCTGATAAAGTTTTCAAGCTGGGATTTTGAATCTATCACCGGTTACAGCCTGAATGACATTAAAGATGAGCTCTTCTACTCATTCATAAACCCCGAAGACCTTGAAATGTTTATAGGCGCGTTCGGCAAAGTCCTTTCAACGGAGCAGCCCGTAATGATGATCGGCCCATACAGAATGCGCAACGTTAAGGGCGAATACAAGCTGCATATGGCATCTTTATATCCGATTCTGGAAGATGAAAAAGTGGTCAATGTCATGATTTCGATCCGCGACATCACCGAAACCGTGCAGCCCGCCGAAACGGAAACACCGGCCGAAACGGAAACACCGGCCGAAACGGAAACACTTCCGGTGACACCGGAAACCTCCGATCCGCCCGCAAAAAAAATCCGCGACCTGAACGAGACGGAAGAAAAGAAGCTTGTAGTGGACAAACTGGCCTGGCTCATGCCTCTGTATTCTTTCTCTTACGGGCGCTCACTTCCATTTCACTCGTTAACTCCAGAAAAGTAAACGTCCATACCGACGCAGCAAACACATGGATCGTGCCGCTTATATATGCGGCGATATATAAAAGTATCAGCCCCACGATCCCCGCAATAACAAAAGCAATCAGCGGCAAAGTCGCGGACGCAATTAAATAAACAATGCCAAGCATCAAAGCCGGAATAAGCAGAACAAACAAAATCTGAATCAAAATCCTGACACTTATAATAAGCATAAGAATCGATAGCAAAATCGTCTCTTCCAGATGCGTCATGACCAGCACCGAACTTCTGTATACCGAATCAATTACTTTCCTGTCGTCAATAACGATAAAAAACTCGGTATAAATAAAAAGGACAGTCAAAATAATGCCGAAAATCCCGAAAATAAAAAAAATCGGCCAGAATGTGTAAAGCGCGGTCCACCCAAGATTGCGGGAAAGAAAAAGCAGCCAGAAAAAAATTGAAAAAGGACTAAAAGTCCTTGTAAGCCATGAATACTCAAAAAGAGGCAGGAAACTCAAAATCCCGTACCTAAAACCATCCCGCGTGCGAATGTCCTGACCGTTTCGCTTGCGCGCAACCAGCTGGATTATTGCCCCCTCACAAAAAGAGGGAACCAGCAAATACAAAATTCCCACCACCGCAATAACAATAATAATAGGCAAAGAAACTGAAAAATTATCCCTGACAATCTGAAAAGCCTTTGAAGCAACCAGCATAAGAAAACTCTGATTCCAGTTTTCAAAAAGCGGGGAACTGACCAGCGAATAATATTGATAAACAAGATAAATAATACCCGCCAGTGTAGTTAAAATGGACGGGATAAGCGCGTACCAGATAATTAATTTCTTGTTGCTTTGGGTAAACTCCCAGGCTTCACCTATGATCTTTCTGGCCGGGATACGCATAGAAATTGTGAGGGATAATCACGCACCATAATAACCAATTCATGATTCCTTGCCAAGAAGCAAAATATTTGCTAAAGTATGCTCCGATCATATTTCCCAAAAAATACTATGAAAAGAGAACAGAAAAAAGGCCTGATTAAGAAGTTTGCGGTTCACCCGAAAGATACCGGATCCCCGCAGGTGCAGATTGCGATTCTGACCGAGCGCATTAACCAGCTTTCCGAGCATCTGGATAAGCACGCAAAAGACAACCATTCGCGCAGGGGACTTCTTATGATGGTGGGCAAGAGACGCAAATTGCTCAACTACATGCGGCTCAACGAAAAAGAGGAATATGAAAATATCCTTGGTAAACTGAAGCTTCGCAAATAAATAAACCCCCTAAAGGGGCCGACGGCTTCAAGTTACAGGTTTGAGTCCGCATCCATGGATACGGTTTCACACTTGTTACTTGAGCCAAAAGGACTTTTTTGGGGGAAATACAACCTAACCCCC
>JAHJEW010000032.1 GCA_018825335.1 Patescibacteria group bacterium
CTAATAAACCTCGATCAACTATTCGGCACCCGCCCCTATTCTAATAAAGCCCTGAACGTCCTCTTCACCCGACAGACTCTTCTTGCTGCTCAAAATCAGGCTCTTAAACGGAGCAATATATGACCTCACTGACGGATCAAATTCCTCCACCTTATCTAAATACCTAAGGCCGTTTACAATATTCAGATAAACCATCTGATAATCAAACCCGGAAATATCGCCGCGAACATCAACGAAAGCTTTTTCCTTCCCCAAAGTTGTATACGCCTGCTCATCAAAATCCTTAAACAGCGCAAAATAGGCTAGTTCATCGGATCGCACGCCATAATGAAATTCAACATTTGTAGCATCAAACCCCACGGTTTCAAAATCTCCGCCCCCGGCCGCCGCCATCTTCTCCAGATCAACAATCAAACCATAATCAGTTCCATTATTTGTCGCGGAAGAATCATGATTTAAAAATTCATCAATACCCATCATCGCATATTCGGGATTCGATTTAATAGAGACAAGCAAACCTTCAATTCCATCAAAAATCTTCGCCATAACATTTTCTGCGGCAGCTTTATTTGAAGATGCATCAATAAAAACACCAAGCTTCGGCAACCAGGAATCGCCGCCATAAAAGGCAACAGCAAAGCCTTTATCCATAAAACTCAAAATATCCCTTTCCAGATCAAGTCCGTTAAATGCCAGATACAAACGCATTGTCGGGAATATCTGGCTGAATCCTTCCATATTTTCGTAAATAGCCTCAACCACTTTTGCGCCCGACCCCAGATTGAATCCTTCCAAATATAAAATCACATCTTCACCGGGAAGACGATCAAACAGATAAGCGGGTCCTTTTTCTATATTAAATAACTTCTCCATCTCTTCCCATTTTTTCGGGTCACCGTAAATATAACCGTTAATGCGAACCCCGTCGGGCTCCGCGGAAAACGCAAAAAATTCACCTTCAAGCATATCCATAATCTTCTTTAGATCCGACCCATCATCGGAAGAAAAATTTTCCCCAAACTGCTGCCTGGAAACCTGCGGATCAATAAACAAATAAGAGAAAGATGAAGGCGCCTTACCCAAACCTTTCTGATACGCGGCATTGCTTAAAAGCGACTTGCCGCCGGCCACAAGACGATCCAGGGAATCTTCCATTTGCTTTAGCCCGTTGGTCATAACAACCACATCTTTATAGGTGGCGATAAAAGCACCATCGCCTGAACCTGCGTAAATCTTAAAAATCCCATATCTCCGCCCGGATCCGATTCCGGACAAAACAGCCTTATTCATCCGTTTTTCAATCAATGCCGCATCCTTTACCTCCATAACAAGTATCGTATTTGGCTCCCCATACATCGTTAAGTCCCCGGGAATAATACCAATCATCACCCGGAAATTATCACCAAGCGCCGCGATAAATTCATCTTCCTGCATATCCGCGCCTTCAAAATTCGAAATAAAGCCCTGTGCCACCGTGGACTTCAGCCCCCGGTTCAAATCCCCCGGGAAAAAAGCCAGCAGTTTATTAAAAGCATCATTCTGCGCCGCGTCTTCGGAACCGAACTTAAAAAGAATCATTGTATCCCGCGGGAAAACAGATTCCACCTTTACCCCCTGCGCTGTAATCATGCCGGACGCTACACCCGGATCATCACCCGCCAGCAGCAGCCCGCGCAAAAAAATCATCATCAAAACAATCATCGCAAACAGGCCGAAACCGTATAAGGAAGCTTTTTTACTCATGGAACGAATCTATTCGCGTTTTCTGCAAAAGTAAAGTAAATAAATCGCGCCACAAACAACCAAAACAAGCATCGCCAGGCCAAGAAACTCATAAATATCCGTAATACGTCCATGCTCCGAAAAAGTGGAAGCTCTGACATCGACGGCATCAGCGGCACTGAGGGTAATTGAACGCGGAACCTCCGCGGTATAGCCAAAATCCGCCGCTCCGGACACCACCGTATCACTGCGCGTTTCCTTCAGCGCATTCGCAGCCGCAAAAACATCTACGGCGCCCCCGGTCCACTCTACATTGTTAAGATCCACCCTCCCATTTCTAAAAACACTCAAAACCTGATTCGAAAAAGCAAATTCCAGCCTGCCTTCCTGCTGCGGATAAACCAGAAAAGACATTAAAGTACCATCGCGAATATCTGCCACGTCGCCCCTTTTTAAAACGATTCCCGCCACAATTTCATTTTCTTTGGAACTTACAAGAAAAAGCGGCATATTGCCGTCAAAAACATCGCCAAGATTATAGCTTTCCATATTCCAGCCCGCGCCCGATCCGACAAGATGAAAAGAAACACCGAAAAGATCGGCCGGCGCATCGGCCATTTTCACATCAACCCGCACGGCTTCGGGAGATAAAACCATTGTTTCAAGCCATATTTTAGTCATGTTTTTTAAGTTAGTCTTTGCGTTGGCCGCCCTTCCATTAAAAGAAGGGCGGCCATTCAAACATTACGGACCGTACACAAGAGCAAAATTAGCGCCAATATCAATCAGATCGCTTCCATCAATCAAACCGTCGTAATTCGTATCGATCAAAGGATCGAACCCGTTGTCCGCAGCCGACTCAGCAAAATGCCGCGCCAGCCTGTCCAGGTCGCGCCCGTCAACGCGGTCGGACCTGTCATTATCGCCCTTCAGACCGCGCGTTTCTTTTGCGTTAACAATAATCCCCACACTCGTTACCGCTGCCCTAACCGCCTTAACCTCATATCCATAATTTACAAAAGGGATCAATTTCCCCCCGCCGTTCACAGCATCGGAATCAACAAAAGCGGTGGATGACGTCTGACCGATATAAACCCATCCGCCATCACTGCCCTTTCTGTAGACCATATAACCATCCGCGCCCGCCGCCGCATCCCACGAAAGCGCCAGTTCGTAACGATTCGCGCCTTCCACCGCAGTCAGATTGGCCACATCATCAACCGCAGACACCTTCGGCGTCAAAGAAACGCCGGAAAAAGCGGCAGTCACATCACCGCTCGTATCAGCCGTAAAAGACGACGAAGCAAAAGACAAATTGGTCTGCTGCCCCTCTCCGCCCTCCACCTTGAAAGTGGCGGTAAATAAATTTCCATTACCATTTACGCCTGTCTTTGGATCGATCGTCCGCGCCTCCGCAACCAGCAACTTCCCCTCTACGAAATTTTCCAGTCCCGACTGAAAAGAGCTCGGCGTCGCGGCGGACTCTCCCAGAAAATCACCCTGCGCCGCGGAAACAAAACTCAAAACAGCCGGATCATAATCAATCTGCAAACCATAGGAAAACAAGTCCGCCGCTCCGCTTATGTCCACCGAAAGGGTAACATTGTCACCCGTGGCCGGAGCCGCATCCGAAACACTCATGGACACGGCCGCTCCAGCCGGCAAGGCGCTTGAAACGCTGTTAATCAACCCCGGCGTTCCCACAATCAAAGACCCCAAAGAAGCCGTCGCCGTAGACCCGGCGCCGCTGCTCGCAGCCCAGTTTCCCGCACTGTCGCCTGAAACCAGCGCGTCAATGCGCTCCATGGAAGCCTTACTCACGGAATCACCCGCAAACCAGGCCCCACCGCTGCTATTAACCGTATCAATTACAGCACCGTCTCCATCCTTCAGCACCAGCGAATCACCCGAATTGGCCAGAGAAAGGTTCAAAATCTCATTTGCAACATTGGGATTCACAGTCCCCTCACTTTTCTCAATCAAAAAATATCCGTGCGCCGCTATTACGCCGCTTAAAGCGGCCATCGGCACACCGTCATCCACAATCGTCCAGCCCGAAAGATCAACCTGCGCCGCGGTAGTATTGTACAGCTCAATCCACTCATCGTTGGCCGAATCCGCGCTTCCCGCCCAAGCAACCTCACTAATCACAACCGAACCGGCCGCCGCCGCGGAAACAGGCAAAGTCCCCAAAAAGGACACAAGCCAAAAAAGCAGCGTCAGCCCAACCAATTTTTTCTTTTTCATGTTGATTTGAATTAATTTTATACGGCTCCCGCGCGAAAGCATCCCCACCCTATCACCCCGACATTAAGTTTTTCTAAACTACAATTAAGATAATCCGAAATTTGCAATTCAAGACTCGTATGCTAAAATTCTCACACTGTAAACAAAAACAAGCCGCAGTAGCTCAGATGGTAGAGCGCATCCATGGTGAGACTCCATCTCTTGCCCCTCGGCCGGGAAACCGGCCGCTGAAACCCGAATAACGGTTAAAGGCCTTCGCAGGTTCAGACCGTGGCATGCAAAAGCAGGCCCGAACGACTGACAAGGGTAGCTAAATCCTCAAGGACAAGCTAAAGATACAGTCTATTCCTCTGATAAGCTTAAAAAACAGGGGTATAAGAGAAGGATGAGGTCTCGGGTTCGATTCCCGACTGTGGCTCCATTTCCACATACCCCACCACATGCTAAAATCCCCCCATGACCAACATCTTCATCATCCACGGCGTCGGCGGGCACAATAAAGAAAACTGGTTCCCCTGGCTGGAAAACGAGCTGAAAAAGCTGGGACACAAGGTTATCATCCCAAATTTCCCAACTCCGCAAAATCAAACCCTTTCCGCCTGGCTAAACAAACTGGAGCAGTACAAACAATACCTCACCCCCGAAACAATCATGGTCGGCCACAGCCTTGGCGTCCCTTTCGTACTCAACGTTCTGGAAAAACATCCCCTAAAAGCCGCGTTTCTTGTATCCGGATTCACCGGTAAAGCCGGCAACGAATTTGACGAATCAATGAAAACCTTCGCCCAAAAACCTTTCGACTGGGATCTAATAAAGCAAAACTGCCCCCACTTCGAAATCTTCCACTCCGACAACGATCCATACATTAAACTGGAAAAAGCACAGGAACTCGCCGATCACCTAAACGTCAAAATCAACCTCATAAAAGGCGGCGGACACCTTAATGTAGCCGCCGGCTACAAAAGCTTCGACCTCCTACTAAAAAAAATAAAACCCTTCCTCTAAAACCATGCCCCTACCCAAAACCTGCCAGGGAGAACTCTACATCTACGCCGAATCGCTGCTCTGGTCGCTCTTCCCGATCTTCTCCATCATCGCGTTCGCGTCCCTACCGCCACTCTACACCGGAGCAATAAGCACATTAATCGCGACAGGCTTTTTCGCCTTCATCATGACCATAAAGAAAAAATGGCATGAACTAACAATCAAATCGGCATGGAAAGACATACTTTTAGCAACGCTGATTGTAGGCATCCTCTTCTACAGCCTCATTTTCATCGGCCTCCAAAAAACCACCGCCGGCTCCGCCGGCATAATCCTTTTAATGGAAGTCTTCTTTTCCATGTTCATACTGCGCATATGGAACAAAGAGCACCTGGCAAAAAGCAACGTTTACGGCTCAATACTCATGGTCATTGGAGCAATAATCATCCTCTTCCCGGGGCGGATAAACCTGAACGAAGGCGACGCAATAATCCTCCTGGCAACCGCAATCCCGCCAGTCGGCAACTACTTCGCGCAGCAGGCGCGCGCCAAAGTCAGCTCACACACAATAATGTTTGTGCGCAGCGCCCTTTCCGGAATTTTCATACTTTTATTAGCGATGATTTTTGAACCTGCCCCTTCCTCCGCAAATCTTACAACATCTTTCATTTTCCTTTTAGTAAACGGATTATTGCTGATGGGCCTCTCCAAAGTTTTCTGGCTTGAATCCATCCACCGCATCCCCATAACAAAAGCACTCGCCCTTCACTCCATCTCCCCCGCCTTCACCCTGACCTTCGCCTTCTTCATCCTCGGCGAAATCCCCACCATCTGGCAAATACTCGGCCTCCTTCCCATGATTTTGGGCGTGATGTTCCTGACCGGATACAATTTAAAAAATAGAAGAAATCCCGAAAATACTGTAAAATAATACAAAGAATAAATAAAAATCCCGCTTTTCGTGCAAAAAACAACAAAAAAAATCCTTATAGCGATCTGCATAAGCAGCCTGATAGTCCAGATCGCGCTTGCCACAGTGCAAAAACAATGGCCAAGCACCGGCTCCCCGAGCGACATAGCCGTTGCGACAACCGGTGACGATGAAACGAACCAGCAGATCACTCAAACAAGCGACGGTAATTTTATAGTTACGTGGGCCCGGGAAACAGCGGGACAAAAGGACTTATACGCGCAAAAAATCTCTTATGTGGACGGATCGGCCGTTTGGGGAAGCGCCACGCGGATAACAAACACCGGAGGTATTAATGAAACACCTGCGACGATTATCTCCAACGGAAACGGCGGAGCATACATCGTCTGGAACTACGTTGTATCCGGCAACCACTGCGATATAGACGTTCACCAGATAAACAGCAGCGGCGCGGCCGTGGGAGGATTCCCCGTAAACATTACAACTGACGATGTTTCAACAACA
>JAHJEW010000033.1 GCA_018825335.1 Patescibacteria group bacterium
ATTTCAAATCTGCTCGAGGAGGAGCGCGGACAACTTTCCGAAGTGGAAAAGAAAGTGCTTCGCAGTATTAAAAAACACAAAGTCATTGCCGAAAACGTCAACCAGCAATTTGATCGTCAATTAACACTTGGCGAAAAAGTAGCCGATAAAGTGGCGACATTTGGTGGAAGCTGGACCTTCATTACCATGTTCGGATTCACACTGGTTATTTGGATGATGATAAACGGCTTATTCCTTGCAAACCGCGGTTTCGACCCATATCCCTTTATACTGCTTAATCTCGTACTATCCTCACTTGCAGCAATTCAGGCTCCGATCATTATGATGAGCCAGAACCGACAGGCGGACAAAGACAGATTCATGGCCGAACACGACTATCAGGTAAATTTAAAATCCGAACTGGAAATCCGGATGCTTAACGAAAAAATAGACCACCTGCTCCAGAGACAATGGCACAGGCTGCTTGAGATTCAACAAATTCAGATGGACCTTATGGAAGAGCTCAAGGAAAACAGTCCTGCTGTTAAAAAACATTCCAAACACTAATTTGAATCAGGTATCGATTACCAGCAACTTTACCGCGTTTTCCACGTTGGTAACATTGCCGAAATTGGGGTAAACATCGATGTTATTAAGCCGCCTGAGCTCATAAAAAAGCAACGAATGCATATCGTTATTTACAATTACATTTATACCCTCACTGATTAAAAAATCTCTTATTCCGTCAATATCGGTAAATTTAAAATCAAACTTTTTCGCATAATGATTAATTATTTTACGATCCATCACCTCAACAAAAATAACCGCCTTGGTATCGTTGAAAGATGTCGCAATACCCGATTTCAGACCATCATCCCCGGTAACCGGCACCGCAATCTTGATTTTCCTTCTATAAGGAACATCCACCAGAATAAGAAAATCTTTTAGATACGGACTGGTTTTCATGATTTCGGCCTTAAGATTATTCAGCTCATTGCGAATATCTTTTGTTTGGGCATAAGGATTAACCTCTAAAAAAGCCTCTCCGAAAATAAAAGTACCGGCGCGCCTCATTCTGATTTCTTTAATTTCTCTTAGTATTTTCGATTTCTGAACAATTATCTTTCGAATCTTCTTTATAAGTTTCGAATCATCAAAATAGTCCAAAAGAAAAAATAACGACTCTTTTGCCGTTTCCAGACCCATTTTCAGAGTCAAAAAAGAAATAATCACCCCGACAATCCCTTCAAGATACGGAATATGGAAAAAATTTGCACCTACACCTATAAGAACGGCCACCTGAACAAGTACATCAACTTTTTTATCTTTGGCATTATTGATCAAAGCGAGAGAATTAATCTTTTCCCCGGCTTTCTGTAAATGAGAAGCAAGACGGAGTGAAAGAAGAATACTGACAACAACGGAAACTACCGCCAAAATCTGATACTGGGACACGGCGGGATTGGTTATTCTGTTAATACTTTCAAATAGAATTCGAATACCAAAATAAAGAATTAAAAGCGCCGCAATCAATGCGGCTAAAGTTTCCGCTTTATAGTAGCCATAAGCAAAATTTTTGGTTGCGCGCCGACCACTAATGCGAAGTCCAAGATAAGCGGCAAAAAGACTGAGAAAATCCGCAAGACTGGCCAAAGCATCCGCTGTTAACACAACAATTCCGGTTACATACCCAAAAACCGCCTTTAATGTAGCCAATAAAGCCAGATGTATAATGCCTCCCAATGCAACTTTGGCTCCGAATGCAAGATTTTTTTTATAGCCCCTCTGCATATATTTACACGACAAGAAAAGTAAAATATCGTTTCATTATACAGCAAAACCGCAATCAGGTCACCCCGTAAACCCGTGATAACTTAATACCGACATACGAGTACTACCACAACTGCTTTACTTAAAAGGCAATTTACAGTTATAAGTTGATAGCAATTATTATTCTCTTATGCACAGACCGGAAATAATGGCACCGGCCGGATCGTTCGAAGCCCTTACCGCAGCCATAAATGCAGGCGCGGACAGTGTTTTCTTCGGCGTCCAGCAGCTTAACATGCGCGCCCGCAGCGCTCGTCAATTCACGCTGGAGGACATGGATGAAATTGCTTCCAAATGCAAAAAAGCCGGCATCAAGTCTTACATAACACTTAACGTTCTCTTATATGAGCACGATATGCAGCTCATGCGGACAATCATGGACAAAGCGAAAGAAGTGGGCATAAACGCCGTAATAGTACAAGACATGGCGGCCATTAACTACGCCTCAAAAATTGGAATGCCAATCCAGGCATCAACACAGCTTTCAATTTCCAATTACGAATCCGTAAAATTCTATGCAAAGTTCGCGGACACAATAGTCCTGGCGCGTGAATTGGATTTACCATCGATCAAGAACATATGTGAGCGCATTAAAGAAGATAATCTGCGCGGCCCCTCCGGAGAACTGATAAAAATTGAAGTGTTCGTCCACGGAGCTCTATGCATAGCACAAAGTGGCCGGTGTCACATGAGTTTGCTGCAGACCAATACATCCGCGCAGCGCGGAGCCTGCCTGCACGAATGTCGCAAGAAATACAGGATCATCGACGACGAAACAGGCAAAGAAATGATGATCGATAATCAATATGTATTAAGCCCTAAAGATCTTTGCACTTTACCATTCCTGGACGAACTGATTGATGCGGGAATTTCCATTTTTAAAATAGAGGGGCGCGGACGCTCCGCGGAATATGTGGACACGGTAACGCGTGTTTATCGGCAGGCCGTGGACGCCGCCCATGCAGGCGCTTTCTCCAAAGAAAAAATCAACAAGTGGATGGAAGAATTAAAAAAGGTTTACAATCGTGGTTTCACCGACGGCTATTATCTTGGCAAAGAACTTCCCGACTGGAGCGCCGCGCCCGGCAACCAATCAACCGAAGAACGTATTTATATAGGTGATATTATTCACTACTTTCCAAAAGCAAAAATAGCCGAACTTTTTGTGCGCACTCACGGACTTAAGAGGGGCGACAAACTTGTAATCATCGGCAAAACCACCGGAGTCGTTTACAGTAACGTCAGCCGAATCATGCTAAATGACAAGTTTATTGAAGCGTCCGAAAAACAAACTACCATTACCATGCCGATTGAAAAACGCGTACGCCATAATGACAAAGTATACCTGCTAAAAAAGCGCAACCTCCATGAAATCACGTAAAGTAATACATAAAAGAGCAACCTGCATCGGCTGCAACTCCTGCGTTTTCCTGGCACCGCAAACATGGGAAATGGATACCAAAACCGGCAAATCAAAACTGATAAACGCTGTAAAAAAAGGCGACCTTTACGTCGGCGAAATCTATGACTGTGATGTGGAAGCCAATAAAAGAGCCGAAAAAGCCTGTCCGATGAGAATAATTAAAGTGGAAAAAGCCTAAGGCACATAAACCGAACTATCAATATAAACATTAACCTCCGCAAAATTTTCCGGTATACGGACATCCCGCTTTTCATTAAAAAGCGCCAGCGCCCCGCCAAGCGGTTTTTCATCAATCATAAAATCATAAGTGATTGTATTGGCGTTTTCATCATAAACAGGACTTATCAACATGCCGATAATAACATCACCCGCCGAATCGGCATCTGCAATTTCAATTGCGGCACTAACGGACTGAAGATTACTGTCATCCTTCAAAAGTCCATTCCAGGCATCAAGAAAATCCTCAATGGTAACACTCAAAACCAGACGCTCCGGTCTATCCATAAAATATATCAACTGTGAAGACGGCCCCGTCAAAGTCAGCTTATATAAATCACCACCGTCAACCGGCAACAGTGAACCGGAATCCGCATGCTGAACATATACATACATTGGAACAATAAAAAATTTATTAAAAAGCCAATAGCCGGCAATCACAACCAACAATAAAACCAAAAAAGCGGTCAATAAACTATGTTTTTTCATATAAAAAATATTTTTTGCTTTACCATATTATAGCACAACCTATCGGCAAATAATGGATTCGCCGGAATTTGACGCATCGCAATAATTTCATTATTATTAACTTCCTACAGGGATAAAATCAATTATCCATACTTATGGTTCCAACCGATTCAATCCGGGAGTTTCTGCAAAAAAACAAGTTCTATGTATATAAAGAAGAAACATCAAAAATCAGCGACAACTATTTAAAAGAATATCTTGATGTTACAGTTTCATCCAATAAAAGAAACATTTATCTAAGCCAAAACTGGGAAGATATTAACTCTTTCGGAAAACCGCGAAGAATTATTGTATTGGATCTTGGTGGAACAAAACTCAACATATTTGATGTAAAAGTAATTGACGATAAAACAATTAAAGTTGAACGATTATCTTCAACTTCATTTTACGAAAAAAAAGTTTACACGCCGACAATACTTTTTCACGATCTTAAAGCAAAACTGGACAAATTCCTGGGCAATCCCGCGAAAAAAGGAACCATAGAAAATCTGGTTTTCATATTCAGCCACCCTCTTGAGCAGACTATCAACGAATATGGACATATAGATGCCATTTGCACCAAATTCGTAAAAGAACATAAAAGCGAAGGAATCGTTGGACTAAAGATTGGAAAAGCTTTCCAGGATTACCTGAACGGCAACGGATACCCGAAGATATGTGTTTCAGTGACCAACGACACCACAATTCACGCCCTTGCCGCCAAGGCATACGAAATAGTTAACGACCAAAAATTCGACGCAGCCATGAATATAATTGTCGGAACCGGCTGTAATGTTTCAACCGCCTATAACGAAAAAGAGATAGCATCACTAAAAGGTCTCCGCGTCATTAATACGGAATTCGGCGACTTCAAAAGCATGAAGCTCTCAAACTTCGAAGAGGAATTCGAGAAAAAAGCCGCATCCCCCGGGGAGCATATCAACGAAAAAATGATTTCCGGAGCCTACCAGCACGAAATATTTAAAATAATAATAAAGAACCTCATAAAAGAAGGCATCCTTCACAAGGAAATTCTAAATAACCTGAATCTTGAAAAACTTGACTCCGGAGACATAGAACGATTGATAAAAGGAAAAAGATTGAACAAAGATCAACAAACCTATCTCGGCCTTATTTGGAGAGAAATATACAAGCGTGGTGGCGCAATTTGCGGGATATTTCTGGCAGCCGTAATGTCCGAACTCCACCGCAAACTAAAAAAAACAAAAATCAGAATCATTGTTATGGAAACCGGCAGCATAATACAGAAAAACATTGGTTTTAAAGAAAGTTTGCGTGAGACACTGGATCGGGAACTTATAAGACTCGAAAAAAAAGACAAAATAACGTACAATTTCAGGGTATTGCCACATCAGGCGGCATACGGGGCCACCATATTCGACACTTTCTCATTTACTCAATCATGAAAGATCGCGTCCGCATCTCATTAACACTACGTCCAGAAGTTGTTGAACTTCTGGACAGCAAGATCGACGGCACAAAAATAAGGAATCGATCACACGCGGTTGAGCAATTTCTTAAACAGGTACTCGTAAGCCCTGCCGGCCAGGCCGTTATCCTCGTTGGTGATGAAAACAAGTCTCTCACTGATATCTGCGGGGAAACTGTAATTGAAAAAATTCTTAATCGATTAAGGAAAGCATCCATCCAAAAAGTAATCATCTGCTGTGACGAAAAAAGCGGCAAATTAAAAAAATTCCTCGGTAAAAAGAAATTCAGCTCATTTAAATTCATATACTCGAAAAATGAACAGAAAGGTACCGCCGCAACCTTATACCAATGCAAGAAATATCTTTCCCCCGGCATGTTTTTACTCATCTACGGGGACGTTATGGCGGAAATCGATATCTACGATTTTGTAGATTTTCACGAAAGTCACGGTCGAATAGGAACTATGGTTATTACAAGCGTTACGGATCCCCTGCCCTGGGGAATCGTTAAGGTAAAAAGAAACAGGGTTATTGATTTTATTGAAAAAACAACTTCAAAAAAAATAGAACCAAGCAGACTCACCAACCTTATTAACGCGGGCATTTACGCGTTTCAGCCGGAAATATTTTCATATATGAACGGTAAAACAAAAAACCTTGAAACCGACCTTTTTCCGAAACTGATCAAAGATAATCAACTTTTCAGTTACCTTCTGGATGGAGTCTGGTTCAATATAAGCGACAAAGATCTTCTTCTGCACGCTCAGACTTATTGTACTCCCAAAAAACACCAACCATGAGCGATTTCTTATTTGGAGCGGCAACTTCCGCGCATCAGGTTGAAGGCGATAATCGTTTCAGCGACTGGTGGGATTTCGAAAAACGTGTACTTAGTAGAAAAAAAATAAGATCCGGCAAAGCGTCAAATCATTGGGAACTATTTGAGGAAGATTTTAAACTGGCAAAAGAATTGGGACACAATTGTTTCAGATTTTCCATAGAATGGGCAAAGATAGAGCCTCAGGAAGGCCAGATCGACTTTGATGCAATCAATCACTATAAAGAGGTCTTAGAATCTTTGAAAGAGAAAAATATTACACCAATAGTAACACTGTTCCACTTTTCCCTGCCAAAATGGTTCGCTCAGAAAGGCGGCTTTCTAAATAAAAAAAACCTCCATATTTTTGTGGATTACGCGAAATTCATAACGGACGAACTTAAACAGTATTTGGAATACGTAATCACAATAAACGAACCTGTCGTTTACTCATACCAAAGCTACCTGCAAGGAAAATGGCCTCCACAAAAGAAAAAATATCTATTATATAAAAAAGTTCTCAGAAATCTTGCAAAAGTCCACATCAAAACGTATCACGTCCTTAAAAATAGAAATCCCAAACTGAAAATCAGTATAGCTAAAAATAATCAGGTTTTCGAACCGGCGCGCAAAGGAAGCCCCATGGACAACCTATTGGTAAAATACTTCGAGTATGACTGGAACCATCAATTTCTTAACAGAATAAGAAAGTGTCTGGATTTTATAGGACTTAATTACTATTTCTATCGTGCTGTTAAATTTACAAGTTCACTGTCAAAAAAATTCTACCAATTCCCATATCCAACCTGCCGCAAAACCGACATGGACTGGGAAGTTTACCCAAAAGGGATTTATTTAATGACCAAAGACCTGTGGAAAAAATACAAACTACCAATTATCATCACCGAAAACGGGGTCGCCGACAGTAAAGATAAATTGAGGGAAAGCATGATAAAGGAAACACTACAATGGCTCTTTAAAGCCAAAAAAGAGGGTGTGGACATCAGGGGATATCTTCACTGGTCTCTTATTGATAATTTTGAATGGGATAGCGGATTCAGTGCGGAATTCGGTCTAATAAAAGTCGATTACGAAAATTTCGCACGTTCAATAAGACCATCGGCACTAGTTTATAAAGATCTGATAAAGAAATATTCATCCAAATAAAAATAATTTGCTTGCTTTTGCGGAACAAAGTAAGTAGCATAACCCAGCAAAGTATCTATTACTGCAAGCTTATATGGCGGGAAAATCAAAAAAAGTAAAGGTTGTAACACTTGTCGCCAGAGACGAGAAAGGCAAAATAACCTTCTCTTACCACACTCCTAAAAACACAGCTCTTAAAGAGAAACTGGAACTGCGAAAATACAATCCGGTAACCAGAAAACACGAGAAATTCTTGGAAACCAAGAGTTCTAAATAGCATACTTTCTTGTGTTAATTACCCGCTCTTTAAAGCGGGTTTTTGTACTGTAATAAAATCGGCTAATATAAACAATAGCGTGGTTGACATGATTTAGAGATCAGGAGGTTTAATTTTTCAGAGATTGATAAAGAACGGTGAGAATACATAAAGGCGAAGAGGTCACAATAGCCCTGTAGATAGCGTTTCCATACGCCATGGTGAATTGTGCGGATAACGCCTTTCAGCATGCTCCAGACACCCTCAATCGTGTTGGTGTATATGTGCCTCCAGGCAAACTCACCAATGGAATGATTCACAGTATGATGAATGTATCTAACATTCAAATTGTTGTACGTGCTGAAGCTATCCGTACAAACTATGCTCCCCTGTTCCACATATTTTCGATGAGGGAAATATAGTGAAGTGTCCGAGCGATCAATAATCGGAAAAAACCTCACAGATCCATCTCTTTCGGTAATTCCCAATAATATTTGTTGATTTTTCTTGTGTGAAATCCATGCTTCATCCGATTCGCAAATCCCTTTTAATTTTCCTTCGAATCGTTCATTCACAAGAGTTTTTCTGATCTTTCTCAACATTTTTAAGGCGGTTGGATATGAGACTTCAATGTTTCTGGAAAGCTCAGCCGCAGAAAGTGACCCTGTTGATTCCAGAAGTATGATTAGGCCATAGACCCATTTCCAAAGCGGAACTTTGGTTTTTTCGTAGATGGTGCCGGTCAGGTCTGTGAAAGTTTTCATACAATTGTCGCAAAAATATCGTTTAAGGCCGTTTTTTAAGTTCGAATGTGGTCTAATATCCTCGATACAGCCACAGTATGGACAGTATATTTGCTTATTCCAACGCAGTTTTCGAAGGATTCGAGCTGCAATAATATTATTTTTGATTATCGTGAATTTGTTTGGTATTTTCTGCATGAGAGTGTTGGTTAGGTGTTTTTGGCTCTGTTATCTTAACAGAAGGAATTCCTAACCACGCTCTTCTTTATATTAGCCATAAAATCTAAAAAAACTTGACAAATATGAGTAAAATGATACTTTATTCACCTTTTAAAGCAAATCATGCCCTTCAAAGAAGAACCGGTCATTTCGGGCCCAGATAAATCCATTATAAACATAAGCACGCAAGGATCACCCGTGGAAACTTTAATGCGTGGAAGCATTGTACCCGGACTAATTGCCATTGGATACCCACCGCAACCGGAACAGAACGTCTTCAACGAATGGATGGAAAATCTGACAGAAGATGAAACTGCCCACTATGATAAATTGGGATACCTGCTTAAACTTCTTCGCAGCATTTGTGAAACACCAAACTCGATAGCTCTGCCGGAAGAAGAATCTTTTCCGGAAAAGATTTCCTACAGGGAGATAATTGAGTTAATGCAGGAAATACTTTTCCATGCGGAACAGTTTTACGGCAATGAGGAAAAATTTAAAAGCTGGCAAATAAGGGAATTCAGGGCGCTTTATCACGCTCTATATAAAATAAAAGATCAGCTTGGGGACTCAAAGGGAGATCTGGAATATAACAGAACACTCCGTGATTTTTTGCCGGAATCATTCAAATATCTCGTATCAAACAAAGCAACCGAATCCGCAAAAGAAAAAATCAAAGGAGAACTGCAAAAATCCTATAGCCTCTCCAAAGAGGAATTCTCAATATTGCTGGAAGCGCTGAGACACTTAAAGTTATATTACAAA
>JAHJEW010000034.1 GCA_018825335.1 Patescibacteria group bacterium
AATCGGCGCCTGAGGATACATTTTCGCAAACGTAGCCAGCACGCGTTCCGCGCCACCAAGTTTCACCAGAAAATCATGAACCAAAGCCACCTTCATGGGGCATATATTAGCCTAGTTTGGGGGGAGGGGCAATGGAGGGGGGAGGTGATATAGGTTGGCGACATTAATTTACGCCATCGTTTATCCACAGAGGAATCGCGGAGTGTTGCACCTATTTTGCTTCAGAAAAATCGAGGTACATCCCCTCTTTCTGAACACCTTCATATGGAAAACGAACAGAAACAAAGTAGGCTCTATCCTCCGCATAGACGCGAATTGGCCTAGGGTTAGCTCTAAGTTCTCGCTGTAATGATTTTATATCCTCAGCGAGCCAACACAGGATTTCTCTTTCATGGTCATTAAGTTCGTTGTTCCACCAGTCCTCCATATAGTCATTTGTTACTTTTTTTAGACTATCAATATTTTTTTCCTTTACTGCTTCACTTTCAAAATGGTTTACAGCATCCATCAACTTCCGTCCAGCCCTTCCAAGTAGTTTAATTTTCTCATTACTATTACTATTTTCTTCCTTCTCAACCTCCTCATCTAATTGTAGAACATTGCTGCGTGCTTCTTCGAGTTCCGCACGCAATAACTTATAAACATCCTCTAATTTATCAGCTTCCCTGGGAGCAGAGGGACTCCTTTCAGTATCTTCCACCATTTTTATGGCCTCTTCGAGGCTTGCAATATCGTCTTTTACAATTTGTCTTTCATTATCGAACAAATAAGAAGCATCTTTTTCCTTTAAATGCTTCACCATCCACCTGGCACTACGCATTGTCTCTTTCCGATACGCTTCTTTATTTTTATCTATATCATTCTCCGGAGGACGGCTGGTTTCCGGTTGCTTATCCGGGCCTTTCTCCTGATAAACCGGTCTTTTTGCTTTTACCGATGTCGTAGTCATGGTAAAGCAATATAATAGATTTTTGTTTTTCATATTTGTTTTTGTTAAGGAATTAAGTTATTTCCTAAAATCATAACATGAATACCCCCCCCCCCCCGTCAAGTCACCTTATGTTTTTAGCGGCAACACAGCTATCCCGAATACATGATAGTCAAAAATAATGGCTTGTAGAAGGGCGGAACAATAGACGCGTCATGCAACATCCGCCGCGCAGGGTCAACCTCTAATTATGGCTTCCGCAAGCCGAAAAACACATATTATCCCGCCATAATTATCTCCAAAAATCCACGTCAAATGCTCGATTATTGGCTTTTTACTGATATAATTTCAACATTCAATTATTAACAAAAATATGATCAACGAACAAATAATCGGGCTCACCGACAAAGAACTATACAACCTCTGCCGGCAGTGCGGAGCCAATATTCGCACATTCAACAAAGAGTTTGCAGGATACCTGCCCGAAGTCGAAAAAAGAAAACTACACAAAAAATATGGCTGTCATACTCTTTACGAATTCGCTGCAAAACTCGCAGGGATGAGCCAGGATACGGTTGATGACATCATGAATGTCCATAAAAAACTGGAAGATAAACCCGCGCTCCAAAGCCTCATAGTCACGCAGGGTTGGAGCAAAGTAAAAGTTGTCGCAACAATAGCCAGACCGGAAACCGAGAAATTCTGGGCGGAGAAAGTGCGGGAAATGGCCAAAGGAACACTGAAAACTTTCGTGAAAGAGCTTAGGAAAGAGAACAATGAGATTATGGCCAACGGACAAACGGGGCTTTTCGCGGATACCACCGAATTTGAACGCGCGAACAAAGCAGGTGCGCCATCGCCCGTGCACGAATTTTGGCCCGGGCCAAGTACACCCATGGAGGCAAGCCAAAAAACGGCTATCACTTTCAAGCTCGACGCCGACAGCGAATCAAAACTAAGAATTTTCAAGCATCGTCTGGAGAAAAAAACAGGGGAGCCGCAGGACTGGAATCAGGCAATAAAGGAATTACTGGAAATAGTTGAACAGCACGAAGCGTGTGCCTCCGGCAAAAAACGGCACGGGCACGCATCTGGCCGAATGGCCGACGATGGCAAAGGACGGCCGCGGCCGGCATCAAGCCAAAAACCAGTGCCGACAGTAAAAAAAGAGCCATGCCCTGGCGGGCCGCCAACCAAAGAACAAATCCAGAAAAGCCTTCCACAGCGCGATAAACGCTACATCCCCGCGCGCGTAAAACATTTTCTTCAGCAGAAATTTCAGGGCACATGCGGCTACCCGGCGTGCAAAAACCCGTCGAAAATTTATCATCACACAAAAAGATTTTCGCTGGACCCAATCCATAATCCCGACCACATTGTACCGCTGTGCGAGCCGCACGAACGGCTCGCGCATCATGGGCTTATTGAAAACGAAACTATGCAGCCGGAAAACTGGAAAATCCAAATTCATCCGGACAAAAATGCACCCGAATATTTGATTGATCGCAGGGTACAGCGCTTCAGGGCGACGGAAAGATGATGGTCGATTTTTTATCTTTCGCTAATCTTCATAAGATATTATTGATAATACAGATCGATCATGTTATAATTTTACCAAACATAGATCGATCATAAAAAAGTATGACTGTAACACTTTCTCCTAAATTCCAGATTGTTATACCAAAAGAAATGAGGGAAGACTTAAAACTAAAAAAAGGCATGAAAATTGAATTAATACCACTGAAAGGAAACATTATACTTGTGCCGGTAAAACGCCTGGAAGATATGATGGGAACTCTGAAAGGAATGGACACCTCAAATATAAGGGAAAAAACGGACAGAAATATTTAAGAACCATGAATATCATCGACTCATCCGCGTGGCTTGAATTTTTCATCGGCGGAAAAAATGCCGGAACCTATAAAGAGGTTATAAAGCAAACAGATAAACTGGTTATCCCCACCATTATTCTTTATGAAGTTTACAAAAAAATCACAGTGGAAAAGGACGAAGAAACCGCTTTAAAATATGTAGGAAACATGAAAAACGCAAAAATCGCCGACCTGGATACGCACCTCGCCATTCTGGCGGCTTCAATAAGCAAAGAACACAAACTTGCCATGGCCGACAGCATTATCCTTGCTACGGCGCAAAAATACGGGGCAACCCTATGGACACAGGATGCGGATTTTAAGGGATTGCCAGACGTAAAATATTTTCCGAAGCAATAGAGATCCATTGATCCTACGGAATCAAAACCCTACAATTTCCACGATGCTGATTCTGGGAGCACACATGTCGATTAGCGAAGGATTCGCGCGGGCCGCGCGGAAAACGGGCGAAGAACTTGGCTGTAACGCCATGCAATTTTTCACGAAATCGCCGCAGGGGGGCGTGGTAAAGCCAATAGATCCCGCGGACGCCGAAGAATTCAAAAAACTCTGTAAAAAGTACAGGATAAAATACGTCATTGCGCACAGCTCGTACCTGCTGAACTTTGCAAAGCCCGCAAGCCGTATACCGTGGGCCGTACAAGATATTATGACCGATTTCACCCGCCTCGCTTCGCTCGGCGGATGCGGCGTCGTCGTCCACATCGGTAAAGCGCTCGAAGGCGCTCGGCAAGAGGCAATTCGAAACGTAATCGAAAACGCCAAACTCATCATCGACCAAACGGAAAAAATTACCGCCGTACCGGACGCCCCCCTCCAGTACATACTCGAAAACACCGCCGGTCAGGGCAGCGAAATCGGCTACAGACTCGAAGAACTGGGCCAAATATGGAAAGGATTAAACGGCTTCAGCCCTCGCATAAAGTCATGTCTGGATACAGCGCACATCTGGGCCGCCGGCTACGACATCTCATCGCCAAAAGCCGCCAAAGAAACACTAAAACTGTACGACCAGCTGGTCGGCCTGAAAACCCTTTCCTGCATCCACTTTAACGATTCAAAAAAAGCTCTCGGCAGCCGCGTGGATCGCCACGACAACATAGGCAGGGGACTGATCCATCCCGAAAACTCGACAACGAACCCGCAGGGCCTTCTAACAATCGCCCGCTTCGCCGCCGAAAAATCCATTCCGCTTATTCTGGAAACTCCCGAAAGAGACGGATTCACGCACCTGGATGATATAAAAATGGTCAAAAAGAGCATTTAACAAACGGGTGGCAAATATAAAATAGCCGCCCGTCCGCAAAACCTACTTCCGCCGTTTCGCCAAAAATTCCTTTAATTTCAAAAGCGGCATCGCGTTTAAAACGTCCGCTTTGGTAAGCCAGCCGCGCCGCGCCACCGCCACCGCGTAATTCAAAAATTGCATCTGTGAAATCGCGTGCCCGTCCGAATCGAGAGTGAACCTGGCACCTTCCGAAGCGGCGATTTTTACATAATAATCAAAAAGATCCAGGCGCGCGGGCTGCCCGTTGATTTCCAGCGCTACGCCCAGATCGGCGCATGCTTTTATGATTTTGCCCATGTCTATGGCATACGGCTCGCGCTGGTTAATTAGCCGCCCGCTCGGATGCCCCAGCTGCGTCACGTAAGGATTCTTCAAAGCCTTCAAAACACGCGCAGTCATTTCGCTTTCACTCATGCGAAAACGCGAATGCACCGAGGCAACAACAATATCCATTTTTTTAAGAACTTTGTCAGGCAGATCAAGTGACCCGTCGGGCAAAATGTCGCATTCCGTGCCTTTCAAAATCGTAAACGGCGCTTTTCCTTTCCTGGCCGCCGCCGTCGAAGACCCCGCTGTGGCGGCGGCAAAGTCGGCGTTAATCTCATCAATCTCATCCCACTGCATTTTGTAGCGATCGGGCGTCAGCCCGTGCGCAACCGCGACGGCAGGCGAATGATCCGTCAGCGCCATATACTCAAACCCCGCATCCCTGTAAGCCTTCGCAATATCTTCGATCTCATCGCTGCCGTCGCTCCATTTGCTGTGCACATGCAGGTCCCCGCGCAGATCCTTATACTCCACAACCTTGGGTAGCTTCCCTTTGCGGGCCGCCTCGATCTCCCCGCGGTTTTCGCGCAGCTCCGGCACAATATAGGGCAGCCCCAAAACTTTATAAACCTCCTCCTCCGTGCGGCCCGCCACCTGCTTTTTTCCCTTAAAAACCCCGTACTCGCTCACTTTCATTCCGTGCTTCTTCGCATAATCGCGCAACGCAACATTATGCTCCTTCGAACCCGTAAAATAGTGCAGCGCCGCCCCGAAACTCTTGGCCTCCACAACACGCAGATCCACCTGAACCCCGGCGTCCAGAATAACAGACGTCTTGGTTTCACCCTTCGCGATAACATTTGCGACTCCCGGAAACTTCACGAAAAAGTCCATCACCTTTTTGGGCTTAGAACTCGCCGCCAGAATATCAATATCTCCGACAGTCTCCTTCATCCTCCTTAAACTTCCCGCAAACGTAGCCTTCTCCGCCTCGCGGCACCCATCCCTCAAATAGTCAACAATCTCATTCGCATGCGCAAGCGCCTCGGAAAGCATCATCCGCTCGCCGTGTTTCTCAAACTCATCCAGCGCCACCAGAATTTCACTTTCGCTTTTCTCACCCATTTTCGGCAGATCGCGCAGCCGCCCTTTTTTCGCAGCCGCACGCAGCTTTTCAATCGAATCAATCCCCAGCTCCGAATAAAACAGTTTTACCTTTTTTGGCCCGATGCCGCGCACGCGCAAAATATCCAGAAGCCCGCGGTCGAACTTCTTCATCAGCTCTTCATGATACTTGCACTTACCCTTCTCAATAAGCTCCGCAATCTTCGCCGCCAGATCCTTGCCGATACCGGGAATATTCTCAAGATCCTTCGGATTTCGCGTATAAATATCCTTAAGATCCTCGCCAAGCTCCGAAATAACCAGCGCCGCCTTATGATAAGCCAAAACCCTGAACCGGTTCGCGTCCTGGATCTCCAGAATATCACCGATCTCCTGAAACACCTGCGCTATACGTTGATTGTCCATGCATCCAATTATAGAGCGATTTGTAGAACGCGGCAATTCCCGCTATAATAACCCGCGTGAAGAGCATAAAACCAATCAACGAGGAAGAATTAAAAATTCCCGCGTACATGCGAAAGCGCGCCATATCTTCGCATGCGCGCCAACAGCTAATACTAACCGCCCTTGACCGTAAGGAGGCCGGATTAAAGCCAAATTCCAAAGTCGCGACCGCCGTAAAAAAATACGTCCCAACACCGCCGCGCACCGAATCCTCACAACCCCGGTCGATGCTCGAACCGGAACCACCGCAGCCGCTGGTTCAGATCTCATCCAAACCACAAAAATTAATGCCCGTCGGGCACGTCACGCACTACCTGGACAACATCAATGTCGCCATAATCCTGCTCGACTCGGCGGGAATAAAGAACGGCGACACTCTGGTTATTGAAGGAGAAAACTTTATTTTTACACAACCCGTCGCAGAGATGCAGATAGACCGGAAACCGGTAACCCGTGCCAAAAAAGGTTCACACATAGGATTGAAAGTGGAATTCCCCGCCAAAGTGAGTGCGAAGGTATACAAATAAAACTATACCAGACTGCATCCATATTTACTGTTGACATCCCCCTCGCAGGGCAAAGCCACGCAGAAAGTCAGGCCCTTTTTCCCATGCGGCTCAAACCACACTCGGCCGTTATGGGCCTCAATAATTGTTCTGACACCGAAAAGCGCCAGCCCTACGCCTATGGGCGTATATTCATGTATATTTTCCACCCTGAAAAACTTTGTGAAGATGCGTTTTTTATCGGCGGGCGAAATTAACATCCCCAGATTGTCTATGGAAACGATAACCTCTTTCTTATTCTTCCTTAATCCGATTGTAATTTGGGTGTTATCCATCAAATACTTCAAAGCGCTATCGATAAGATTTGTAAACACCTTCAGAAGCTTTTTCCTGTCGGCAAAAATTAAAATATCCCGCGGCCATGATTGATCAAAAATAACCTGATTCTTAGGACTGATTTTTTGTTGTTTGGCAAGGATGCCTGAAATCATTTTCTTCAGGGAGAACCTTGTTTTCTTAAGAAAAGGACTTTCTATCAACTGAATATTAAGAATGTTTAAAAAATCGTCAATTAGAAGAATCATTTGCTCATTATTATCGACCAGATTCTTAAATAATTCTTTCTGTTTGGGATTGAATTTGCCAACATCACCTTTCATCAGCAGTTCGAGCGCCCATTTATTTTTACCAAGCGGCGTACGTAATTGATGGGAAGCAATGGAAATAAATTCGTTTTTTAGACGTTCAAGTTCAACCAGGCGTTCATTGGTGACATTTCGAAGAACAATTACATAACCGATGATATTATGGTGCTCATCCTTGACGGCGGTAACGGACTCGGCGACGGAGATTTTTGAGCCATCTTTTTTTTCAAGGGAAAGAGCCTGAAAATGTTTATGTTCACGGTTTTTCTTTTTCAATGCATCAAATAAATCATCAGCCGGGATATTGGTTTTTTCCTGATTAAACTTAATCACCTCGGAAATAGGCCTGCCTAAAAGCTTTTCTCTTTTATACCCGGTTAAAAGTTCCGCATTTTTATTAACCAGAACGATTTTTTTATGGGCATCAACCGCCACAACCGCGTCTGAAATGCTTTCCAGAATGAAATCAAGCTTCTCACGTTCCTGGCCGATTTTCCGCTTTGAAAGAAATAGCTTTTCATAAGCCGTGGCAAAAACTTTGGAAAGAATTGAAATTTCGTCTTTACCCTTGATCAAAAAATACTTTGGATCATGCCGGAGCGGAGGAACATGTGAAACATTGTGCGACAATCGGGCGAGACGGTAGAAAATGAAATAATCTAGAAAAAAGACAGTCAGGAAGATTGTAATAAAGCCAACGATTGTCAGTGCAATTATTAGAAGATAAAGTACGTTAAGTCCTTCATTATATCCGATCCGGGG
>JAHJEW010000035.1 GCA_018825335.1 Patescibacteria group bacterium
AATATTCGGACACCGCGCCTCCACGCAGACCGTATTCAATTTTTTCTCCTTCAAAAGCCGCTTAATATCGGCGAAACTGTCGGAAGTCGGCGGCCGAATCCTCATCCACGCCGGCTTCGCCAAACTCCGCTGATCCCTAACCGGCTTTGTGGTCAAATTTCCGTTTTGTGGTGAAACCACGCGCATAAATCAAAGCCACTAATAATACAACCACAGTGTTACGGGAAAAACAGGGTTATGCAAGGTTTTAAAAAGACCCCGGTTTTTCCAGGCACCGCCTGGAGAGCAGCGAAAGCTGCTTCGGGGGCGGTTTTATTCCCGGTTTTTATCCGATATCTCCGACCGGTTAAAAATGACAGGCGTTTATTGGCTTACCTCCATCGGTTTACTTGGCCCGGGCCACGGCACGGCGGCCATTTGGAAGGGCAATTATTTTTTGGACCGGAGTTAAATATAATATTGCGTCAAAATTAAACCACCCTTGGTTGCACTTCACTTTTGATTATACCGTGCGTCTTTTTAGCAAGCTTTTCTTGACAAGCGGCATTAAATATCATAATAATAGCCTCCTTATTTTCAATTCATAAATTATGTGGGAAATTCCAAGCCTCTACACTAGAAGATTATATGTCTCGAAAGATGGTAAAAAAACTTTTTGGTATGTTTTTTAGATGAAGGCAACGATAGCGATCCAAATGAGGCCACAATAAGAGAAAGCTCTCATGAAGCCGTTTGCAGGTGCGATGGAAGCCTGGACAGAGTATTGAGCTGTTTAGCAACAACTCGGGACGCTATTGCCAAATTATCTGAATTATCTATTGAGGAATTTTCTGACGGGCCTGAAATTAACAGTGGTGATTTTAGGGCTTTATTGAGTGCAAAGGCAAAGTGCGCTAAAAGCGCAATCGGCTGCCTGCTTTCGGACCTGCATGGATAATGTCCAATGACTCCGCACACTGCACGTTAGACCATCATCTCACTATTTGCCGTCAAAAAATAATAATAAAGACTGCTTTTACTGCCACTATTTCTAATATAATCAATTCGCATGTAGCTTGTTTTCTGAAAGAATGGCCTCGGGAAATCATTGTAATCTGCCGTTAATAGCAGAGGATTTTCTTCGGTGAAAAGTAGAGCACCTATAAAAACATCAATATCAGATACCCCCTGAAGTCTGGACCTGACAACTCCGCTTTCCCTATACGCGCTATATAACTTTATGGCCCTGTTAAGCCGTTCTGTTGACTGGGGAACCTTAACAAATTCTTTTAAATTTTACTGGATCTCATTTTGTTTTTGAGGCGCTGCAGACCCTAAAAGTTCGTAATGAGTAAATTCGCTAATATAAAGTTTATTTTCATTTTTTATCAGTTCTTCCAAAAACCCGACCATTTTCAATTTGTGGTCGGCCTCTTTTGCCTGCACATTATTGATAACAGATGTATCTAAAAGTATGTGTTGCCTGCTAACCATTTTTTATGATGACGGTTATTTTTGGTCCGCCATCATCAACATCAAATATGCTCGATTTGGAAGCCTTCCTCAGGGCCTTAATAAAAGCTTCTTTACCGTTAGGATAAGCCTCCGGCCAAGGATCGCTCGGAGCAACCCATTTTTTATTTTCAGGCATGGATTTTTGCATATTCATAAGCTGATTATAGCGAAACCGGCTCAATAATAGAAGATTAACATTAAGAAATCCTAAAGCAGACCTAAGATTTGCTTAAAGAAAATCGTTCCCAACCAAAGAATGCCTACTTTCCTAATCCCTCAACCATCTTCGCCACAACCTCCCCAGGCTTGTCAACAATCAAATCCGCCCCCGCGAAATCCGACAAATCCACTTCACAAAACGTATCCGGACAAATTATACATTTCATGCCAGCCGCCTTCGCAGCCTTAAGCCCAGCAATCGAATCCTCAATAACCAGGCACTCATTAGGCTTAACCCCCATTCTGTCCGCGGCTTCAAGGAAAATATCAGGAAACGGCTTGCCCCTGTCCATTTCCGTATCCGAAATAACTTCCTGAAATTTTTCCGCCAGCTTAAATTTTTTCAGTACCAGATTAATAGACTCAATGCGTGACGAAGATGCGACGCAAAGCCGATATTTTTCACCAAGTTTACTAATTACCTGTCCGGCCCCCGGCTTTAGCTCTAACTCCTTTTCAATCAATTCATCATAAATCACCTTCTTTTCCGCCCTAATGACATCCGGATCCAATTGCAGCCCACGTTTTCTTATCCACCTGCCCGCGCTATATGAATGTTGTATCCACTCTTTCCAGTCCTCTTTGGATAAAGGAAATCCGTAACGCGAAAAAACATGGTTATAGGCTTTATACTGCAGTGGCTGTGAATCAACCAGCAGCCCGTCCAGGTCAAAAATTATAACTTTAATCATCAGAAATTATTACCAAAGAAAAAATACAAAATAAAAATCCCCGCAATAATTATAAACGCAATCCGCATTTTGTCCTGGGTGGAAAATGTGGTCAATCTGGCCTTCGGGGGCTGGGAGGGTGCACTTTTCAGTTGATTCGCCAATACACTTCCACTCTGCGCCGATCCGCCCCCGGTCTTACCCCCGTAGCCGGTCTGTCCCGCGCTACCAACCGAAGTGCTACTCCCAAGATTCGTAAAATGCTGCACCTTCGCCTTAATCTCCATTTTGTCGTTTTCCGGCACCTCCGCCCAGCTGTTGTAATGCTTGCCGTTCACCGTAAAATCTTCCCTAAGCTCCGGATTTTTATTTACGCCGCCTACCTGCAGCCCCTTTAAATTTTTGGAAATAGTCCCGGCATTCCTCATCAAATACTTAAGATCCCCAAGCTTGCCGAACATGGCCAAAGGATTTTCCGCAATATCGGGAATACCGTTATTATTATCATCGGATAAAAGATTCTTAACATTCTCCGGCAGATCTTCCAGCCCCTTAATCTCTTTCCCGTTGATAAGAATTTTCGGCTCCATGATGTTATTATTAATTATAAATCATCGGGACTAATATCTGCCTGCCGTAGAATTGCCGCAATAGTTCCTTTTTTAAGTGGCTTATTATGAACCGGAATAATAATCTGCTTATTTTTTTCTTCATGCACCATAACAAGATGACTACCTTTCTGTCGCCTTTTCAAAAAACCGAGCTTTTCAAGGGCTCGGATCAATTCTTTAGGCCGGAGCACGGGAAGTTTAGGCATAACTTTTCTTATGTCGATCTAATCTAACAATGGTAACATTCATTTTCAGCATCTTAAGCGGCTCCCGTTCCGGCAAAGGAATACCACGTTCATCAAGAGTTTCCAGATAAAGCTCAATCGCTTCATGAATATTTTTTTCCGCCTCTTCCAGTGTTTCACCTTCGGAAATGCAGCCGGGCAGATCAGGCACCTCCACCGTAAAACCGCCCTCTTCCTGGGGAGTAAAAATGACCTC
Source organism: Patescibacteria group bacterium (assembly GCA_018825335.1). Lineage (GTDB taxonomy): Bacteria > Patescibacteriota > Gracilibacteria > UBA1369 > UBA1369 > JAHJEW01. Next base: position 3,437 of record JAHJEW010000035.1, read on the forward strand.
AAACTGATACTGTCCAGTCTGTTTTTTCATGATACCACTCTACTTAATTCAGGTACCCTTCGCAATAGAGTTTTCCGCAAAACATTGCAAAGCGCAGCGCCGCTACTCCCCCTTCGCCCAAGCCTTCAAAGTTTCATAGTCCGTAGCGCCGCAAATAAATTTTTCCGTTTTTGTATTATAGAAAAACGGCAGCCCTCCGCATCTGCCCGCGTCATACTGCTCTAAAAGTTGCGCGTTCTTGTCATCATGCCAACATTCCAGCTTGGTAAAAGCCAGCCCCTCCTCCTTTTCCAGCCTGTCATACAAAGGCTGCATCTCGTGGCAGTGCGTGCATTCCGTGCCGTAGAAGTAAATCAGGTGTGCTTGTGGTTCAGCCATGGTGGAAAAAATTAATAATACTCGCGCCGGAGTATAACGGAAGATCGCAATCATAAAAAGAGCCCGGTTTATGGGGCTCTCTTTCCAGTCTAGGTCACCAGCAAGCTTGACACTTCTATTGTAGCAATTTTGGAGGATGAATCAAAGAATTAATAAAAAATTTATTATTGCATAATATCCTCCGGTTATCATTACTTCACCAATGGGGTGGGTCCAGGAAGGTTCCATCGGCAAGCTTGACACTTCGCTGATCCGGGTTCGATTCCCGGTGGATCCACCACCATTGGCAATATGATATAATGCGCGCATGGCGCAGCAAATAACATTGCAGGAGGCCGCTAAAATGATCCCGGCGTGGAGCACGGTTTTTATTGGTGGATTCGCGCACATCCGTTCCTGCATGGCATTCAGCCGGCAGCTCATCCGGCAGGAAAAACACGACCTTCACTTTTTCTCGTCGGGGCCGACGGTGCACCTGGATATTTTGGCCGGGGGCCGCGTAATAAAGCGCATGGAGGTCGGATACAGCGGAATCGAAACAATCGGACCCGCGCCGAACATACGCAGACGCATTGAAGAAAAATTCCTGAAAGTCGAAGACTACACAAACCTTTCTATGACGATGCGCCTTTACGGCGGCGCGCTTGGACTCCCTTTCATGCCGGTGAAAAGCATGCTCGGCAGCGACATTGAAAAAAAATCCACTTTCAAAAAACTTTCGCAAAAAATAGCCGCGGTTGAGTGCCCGTTTACCGGAGAGATTGTGGCGCTTGTACCCTCGGTAAATCCCGACTTCGGCATCATTCAGGTTCAGCGCGTGGATGAGGAAGGCAACGTACAGATAGACGACGCGCTTACGTCGGATGTGGACGGGATAAAAGCATCGGACATAAAAATTGTGCTGGCGGAGGAGATAGTACCGAACGCGGTCATCCGCAAAGACCCCAAACGCACAGCGGTCCCGGGACTTATTGTCGATTATATCGTGAAAGTGCCATGGGGAGCGTGGCCCACCGCCATGTATAATTTTTACGATTACGATCAGGAGCACATTGAATATTACGCGGATTTATGCCGCACCGAAGAGGGCTGGGAGCAGTACAAAAAAGAGTGGATCCTCCCGTCCGAGGAGAAAATTCTGGCCAGGATAGGGGATAAAAAGCTGGAAAAACTTAAAGCAAGTAAAAATCTTGGATACTAAAACTATGCCCGCAAAAAAATACACACAACAAGAATTCATGGCCATCTGCGGGGCGCGCCTTATCTGGGACGGCGCCATAGTTCTGGCCGGAACCGGAATGCCCGTGCTGTCCGCCATGCTTGCGCAGAAACTCGGCGCGCCTAATGCAAAAATCGTTTACGAGGGCGGGAATATCGACACAAAAAACAAAGACCTTCCTTTGTCCGTGAGCGATCCAAGGCTGATGTACAATGCCGCCGCCGCGCTGGACATGCGCGCGTCCCTGGGCGAACTCCTGCAGGGCGGATACATCGACATCGGTTTTTTGGGAGGCGCGCAGATTGACCGCTACGGCAACATAAATTCGACCGCCATAGGAAATTATAAAAAACCAAAAGTCAGACTGGTCGGAAGCGGCGGCGCCAATGACATCGCCTCACTCTCCCGCGCCACTTTCATCATCACCACTCACGAAAAACGAAAGCTACACTCCTGCGATTACCTCACCTCTCCCGGCCACCTTAAAGGCGGAAAAACCCGCGCCAAAGCCGGACTGAAAGGCGACGGCCCACAGTTTATAATCACAGACCTCTGCATCTTCGACTTCCATCCAAAAAGCAAAAAAGCCCGCATTAAATCCATCCATCCCGGCATCACCAAAAAAGAAGTCCAAAAAAACATGAGCTGGCGGCCGATCATCCCGAGGCACATCCCCGTCACAAAACCCCCGACCCCCGCGGAGCTCACTCTCCTGCGCTCACTCGATCCAAAGGGCGTTTATTTAAACTAAATCCCTACGCCAAAACGCTTTCGACCTGCTCTTTCGTCCCCTCTGTATCAATCGTCTTGCCCTCACCAGCCTCCCCGTCAGCGCTAAGTTTGCCCAGTTGAATCCCAACCGCCCTGATCAGATTGGCCAAAACAAGAAAATGTTCCTGCCCGATAAGGCCGGAGGTGTCATAAGGAATATTGCGAAGATCGCAAAACAGCTTATCCAGCTCCATCCTTTCCAGATTTTCTATTTTCAGCGTCAGGGCTGCCGTTAAATCCTGAACTTTTACATCGGGGAATGGATCTTTCGCTTTAATCGATGAACCGTTTCCGGATGGATGAATGGATTTCATAACGCGAACATATGAACCTTTAAAAGGATCGGCCGTAATCTTCGCCTTAAGAGAATCAAGTAAATCGGAAGCGCTGCAAGCCTCCAGATTTTCGGGAGCGTTTTCTTTCATTGAAAAAAATTAAAAAATTTCTGGCGAGACGCTACCATCCGCCAATTCTGCTGTCAACCCGGACTAAATAATAAAAGCCGTTTCCTGCAGCATTTTGCTCAACCTCCGATGATCGGGGCAGTGCTTTCCCAGCAGAGCATAAAACCTCACCCCGTGGCTCATATGCACGGTGTGGGCCAGTTCATGCATGATTATGGAATCCATAACGGCGGGCGGCGCCAGCACAAGCCGCCAGTTGAAGTTCAGATTTTTCTGCCGCGAGCACGACCCCCAGCGCGATTTCTGCCCCTTTATCGTTATCCTTTCAAAAGTAGTATTCATTTGGGATGCGATCTGCGCCGTGCGCTTTGCAAAGTGTCGTTCCGCAACCCCTCGCAGGTGCTTTTCAAGCGCTTTTTTAGCTTCGGGGATGGATGCCGCCCGAACATGAATTTCCGGCGTGCCGAAGTAAGCGGACTCGCCTTTAAATACCAGAGGACGAACCTCTTTGGCCGATGCCTTCTTTTTGCGCGCCCCCGCGCCCGCGCCCGCGCCCGCGCTAAATCCGCTCCCCAAAAAAATCCGCAACACCATTTCCTCCCCCAGCACCCGCACCCGCGCCCCATCTTCAAACTGCGGCCTTTGCGCTCTTTTCTCAGCCAGATCATCCACATGGCGCAGGATCCAGTCCTCTTTCTCACGCATGAAACGGGGCACGCGGCTAATATCCCCGCGAAGCGGAACAATCACTTCCAGCCCGCTGGTTCCACCTATTTTAATACTCAATCTCCGCGCCCGATTACTGCGGATAAGCGTATACGCAACCTCCCGCCCCGCCAGCACGGCCGTTTGCCCGATTTTTTCACGGATAAGTTTTCTGGATCCGAACATGCCTTGAGTATTCCACAAGTAGGCGGTAATTTGTAGTCATGCAAGATTTTTTAATAAAATTTTATGGCGTTAAAACATGAAATCCAGGAACAGCTGATGACCGCAATGAAAGCGAAAGAAACCGTGCGCGTCAGCACGCTCCGCATGCTTAAGGCGGCCATTTTAAAGTTCGAGGTGGAGGGGGAACGCAAAGAGGCCGGCGACGAAGACATAATGAAAATCATCCAGCGCGAAATAAAGTCCAGGCGCGATTCGGTTGAACAGTTTCAGGCCGGAAACCGTTTTGATCTGGCGGAAAACGAGGAAAAAGAAATCGCGGTTCTAATGGAATTCATGCCCCCGCAGATGACGGAGGAGGAAATTACGGCTCTGGCCAAAGAGGTGATCAAAGAAACCGGCGCCAAATCCCGGGCGGACATGGGCCGCATTATGGGCGCGCTGATGCCAAAAGTTCAAGGTCAGGCCGACGGCACGCTGGTCAGTAAAGTTGTGAACGGTTTGCTGGGATAAAAAGTCATGAAAATTTACACTAAAACCGGGGATGGGGGAGAAACGGGCTTGTTTGGCGGTAAAAGAGTTGCCAAAAATTCACCAATTATTGAAGCGATTGGAGAAGTGGATGAATTAAACGCGCATATCGGCCTTTGCCGCGCGGCGCTCGCCACGCGCGGAGCGAAGCGGAGTGCGGACATGTCTTCCCCCGCCCGGTTGGCGCAGATACTCGCAAAAACCCAGCAGCAGCTTTTTTCCCTTGGTGCCGCGCTTTCCACAAACAATTCTGTGCGCGCGCACGTCAAATCACAACCAACAAAGCCGCCTGTCAAACCGGCCGCCATTAGCGATTTCCCATCTAAAATAGACCGGCTCTTAAAAGAACTCGAAGACCAAATCGACGACCTGGAAGCGCAAAACACAAAACTGTCCGGCAGCCCTTTAAAAAACTTCATCCGACTCCCCGCAGGATGCGAAGCGGCGGCGCGGCTGCACGCCGCGCGCGCCGTTTGCCGCAGAGCCGAAAGAGCTGTTGTAGGAGCCGCCGAAGCAGCGCACGCCACCGCCACCACCTCCGGCGCAAACTCCTCCGCCCCCGCCATAAAATACCTGAACCGCCTCTCCGACCTGCTGTTCGTAATGGCCCGCTACACAAACCTGAAAAGCGGCGCCGCGGAAGAAAAGTGGACACCGCGCGAAGGTTAGTGTTATCCTGCACGCCTTTCAGCTCATTCAATGAATCGATCAAACAATTTCCGCAGTTTTGGCGTAGCGGCAATAAGCGGCGCGCTGACCCTGGGCGCGTGCGCCAATCAGTCGGCCATCCAGTCCGCGCGGCAAGCCAATAATTCAGCGCAGGATTCAAGCGAACCCCCTAATAAAGAACTCTTCGCCGACCGCGGGCCCGCCGCCGAAAAATGCCCCCCCGAAACCAAATGCGCCCCAAAAAAATACCTGTCTCCCCCGCAGACCGCGCAGGATACCACGGACCTCCTAATAATCTGCCAGGCCACACGCATCTCCGCGCTGGCCTTCATAGAATTCCAAAAACAAATCACCTCCACAAAAGGCTGCCGCGTAATCCAGGCGCTGCACGAACAGGGCGACCGCATTATGGAAGCCTGCATGCCGGTTGCCACCATGTCCGCCCCGCCCGGCTCCGAATTGTTCACAATCATCCAGATGATCAGAATAGGACTTGCGGAAGTCCAGCATCAGCTCAGTGAATTGAGAAAGGGCAACAGCCATTGCTTCCCGGATAACAGCAAGCCCCCTGAAAATGACCCGCGGCTGCCGCAGGATCACAAGGGAAAACCCCTGTTCGACTATTTACCCCGCAGCGCCTTAAGAAAATAAACCAAACTATTAAGGTAATTTCCCGCAAATCTCATCGTACGCGGAAGCAGCTCCCGGATAATTGCTGTCACTGAAATTTGCCTTATCAATGCCGCAAACAAGCACTATTAGATCGGATATGCCGCTAACATTAAATTCCGGCTTAACTAATGATTGATCATATCTGTAAAGCATTGCCGCAACCTGCCCTCGGGTAACCGTATCATTGGGACCGAAATCGCCATTTTCATAACCGTTTATTACCCCGACTTCGTTCAAATAACCAATGGCTGTAGCATAATAATCATTTTCGTTAACGTCACTGAACGGATAGGGAACGTCGACCCCCTGTGTGGGGCTGACATAAGCCAACACCGCAAACGTCGCACAAAGTGACAATACTATTGAAATTGCGACTGTGAATAAAGTTTTTTTCATAAGAAAACTATTAAGAATAATATTCCAATGTTAGCAATTCTTTCAGCCATAAGCAAAAAAATAACTCTACCCCCCATTCCCCATCGCAATCCCCGCATTCCTTCTCATTCCCTCCAGCCCCGCCCGCATAAGCGGACTCCCCGCGAACCGCCGCAGAAACTCCTCATCGCTTCCTATCTCCAAAATCTCCTTCAAATCAAGCTCGCCCCCCGCGATTTTACTTTCCTTAAGCCCTTTAAACGCAAGCTCCCGCGGCAGCCGCAGATTGTACGGACAAACCTCCTGGCAAATATCACACCCAAAAATCCGCTTCCCCATGCCCTTTTTCAGATCGTCCGCAATAGGCCCTTTATGCTCAATGGTCAGATAAGAAATACACCTCCGCGCGTCCATTTTTTTTGGACCGATGAGAGCTTTGGTCGGACACGCCTCAAGGCATCGCGTACAATTCCCGCATGTGCCGGCCACAGGTTTGTCATACGTCAGCTCCAAATCCGTAATAATCTCCCCGAGTAAAACCCAGGACCCCAGCTCCGGCGTAATCAGCGTGGTATTTTTGCCGATAAACCCAAGCCCCGCCGCCACAGCATAAGCCTTTTCCAGCAAAGGCGCGCTATCCACGCAAACCCGCGTTCGTCCGCCAATAAAACCGGCAATCTCCTTCAAAAGCTTCCGCATCACCTTATGATAATCCCGCCCGTACGCATACCGCGCAACAATCCCCGCGCCATCCTTCGCCACGTCCTCTTCCGCCCGCGCCGCCCTATAATAATTAACTCCAACCGCAACAACGCTCCGCGCCCCCGGCAGCAAAAACTCCGGTGAAACTCTTTTCCCATAATCTTCCAGATATTTCATCCCGCCCTGCCTCCCATCCTCAATAAAGCCCTTCAAATGGGCCAGATTCTCGCGCATCGAAGACCCCGCTGTGGCGGCGGCAAAATCCTCATCCAAAACCGCGGGCGCAATCCCGACAAGATCAGCCCCCGCCTCCCGCGCGAACCTCTTTATCTCCTCACTGAAACTATCTTTTTTACTCAGATGCCTTTGGAGTTACTGCACTTTCACCCGCACCGGTGGCGTTTGCCGTCAGCTCACAATTGGCTTTTTTGCCCAGCACTTCGGGATCGGTTGTCCCGATCATAGGTTCCTGTCCCGGGAAAATCCAGGTCGGATAGCGATCGATCCCTGCCTTGCTGCAGGCCTCCGGATCACCGTTCTCACCCCGCGGATCACATTCAATGTATGTTATGTAGCGGAAATCATCCCCAAACATTTTTTTCTGATTGGCGCAGTTCGAGCACCAGAAAGCTCCATAATTTTTAACCCCTTTTTCCGTCAGACATTGTGCCATTACGGCATACTTGCCATCTTTTGGCTGCGCATTGCACCCTGCCAGAAACACAATTATTAATATCGATGCTGCAAATATTTTTTTCATGATGGATAAGAGGTTAATTATCATTCGCGGTTCCCATTCCCGAAAGCCGCTGGTACACAAGATTAATTGCACCCGGCTTTTTCCGCAAGCTCATCAAGGTTGCGTGTACCGATAAGCCTTTCGCCATCGGCAAAAACCCATGTCGGAAAGCTGGTGATTTTTTGCGCCGCGCACTCTTCCGGTTGAGCATTTTCACCGCGCGGATCACATTCTATGTAATTAATGTAATTGATATCTTCACCGAAAATCTTTTTCTGATCGGCGCAATGCGGGCACCAGTATGCCCCGTATAATTTGGCGCCCTTTTGCTGAAGACACTGCGCGACCGCCGCCACCCCTCCGCCTGTAACAACATCTTTGGCGGCCGCAGCCTCCACTTTCGAAACAGCAACAGCCGGTTTTTCCGCCGCGACCGGAGTTGTCGGCGCATTAACCATCTGTCCGCCGCCAAACAAAAACAAAACCGACAGCAAAATTTTTATAAGATTCATAAAAAATCAGAAAACTTCTTTCAAATAACACCCCCTGCAGTATACGATCTCCGACCGCTCCGGCGCAAACGCCGTCGCTATGTCGGCGCCCGCCGCCTCTCCCAAAACATCCCATCAATACTGTGCGCAATACTGTGGTGCTCTCTGCACAGCGGCGCCAGGAAATTCGGATCATGATTCCGGCTAAGCGCATACCTTTGCGTATGATGGATTGTTACCGCCCGCTTCCCGCAGGTTCGTATTGAACACTTGTCTCCGTGTTCATTGCGAAGTAAATGTCGTATTTTCGCAGGGATATAGCGCGAGAGCTTGCCTGTCTGCGCCGCCAGTTTCGCCTTTTTCGCGGCCAGATCCGCCCGCCTCTTTCCCAACATTTGCCTTATCAAAGCGGAAACATCAATCCCTTTTTCCTGCAACTCCTGCAATTCATAGCGAACATCCTCGTCCAATTGCAAAGTGTGTGCGCACACACTTTCGACCTCGAATAATGGCTTGCCCAAGCCGTTTGCATTTTTATTTTCACCCACACCCTCTTTTGCTGAAAGTGCACTATGAATCCTTCCATCGCGGGCCAAAGTTTCCAGTGCCCGCTGCGGCAACTTTTTCGCCAGCACTGCCAGCTCCTCCTGATTTTCGCTGGTTGCGATCGAAGCCACCCTCGCCAGCTTGTTCACGCTGACTTCACCGCTTGTTAGAACCAATTTTAAAGCCGGCTTGTCCGCAAAACGCTCCTCAAGATTGAGGACACGCTGAACCTGCTTTCTACTCACGCCGCACAGTTTGGCAGCGAACTCCTCAATTGAACCAAACCCTTTTTTGCTGTGCAACTGCCTTTTAAACACCTCCGGCAACAAACCTATAAACTTGCGCCGGGCCTCAAGCACCCTCGCGCCGTACTCTTTACAAAGCCCGTACAGCTGCGCGTCGGTCAAAGTTTGAAATGCCTTGTCGCCCGGCCATCTATTCGTCAATGAATTTGTCATGAAAATTTTTGATTAAAAATACCTCGCTTGATGATGCTATATTAGCAAGCACAAGCCAAAAATCCAGCTTTTCAACTGGACAATTTGAGCAGTGAGTGTATACTCACCCTTTATGTCTTTGCAACCTGCGCGGTTCTCCAGCAAATCGCCTAAAACTAACTATTACGCGCAGTTCTGAAAATCTCCTGCGCGTTCCTGAAAGCTTTCTCAAAAGCGGCGATCGTCGCATCCCGATCCTGGCTGATCTTAAACGTGCACGCCTCCTGCAGCGTAGCCGGCATCAGCTTGTGCAGATAAGAAGGCGCAATATTAAACCCGCTGATAGTCCTGCCTTCGCCGTCAACAACCAAAACTGTCTGAAAATCACCGCGCTCCAAAGACTCCTTGTCCAGCGGCATCCCATATAAAGAAACCGGAACAACCGCAACCATGCAATTCATGCCCGCAGGAAAATACTTCTCAAAATCCGCTTCCGCGCGCATCCTCTCAATTCTATCCTTTAAAAGCGCCTCCGGCAGAATTTCCTTAACCGGCAAAAAAGCCTTACAGGCGGCAAGATAATCATTCAGCGAAAACGGCTCATCTAAAACATCCAAAAGCGCCGTGCCGTTCCTGGCCGCCTCACTGCACCCCATGACGTGCCGCCTGATTTTGTCCGCAACTTCCCGTGGGCTCATGGAAGGAGTTTCGTTATTAATGTCATTACTATTGTGCATGGATTGAGGGGAGTTATAAAGACATTGTTATTGCGGCCATTCATCAACAATCTTTTCCAGATCTTCGATCAGCTTCTGCAGCGCAGCCGGATTCGTTATTCTTTTATACTTATCCGCCGAAAAGGGATTATAAAAAGACATAAAGGCATTACTTATAACATTACGTTGCCCTTCTGTCAACCTGAAGTGGACACGGTTTATCCAGTACGAATAGGTCTTATATATAGAATAATTATCTATCCCGTAAAATCTGTTTTCTATATCTTCGGCAATATAAAACATAAGCAGGCCGCCCACGGTAAATTCGCGGGCGTGGGACCAGGCGGGGAAAGGTCTCCTGTCACGAGCGCGGACAATCAGGCCCGCATCGGCTTTAGTGGGACTATTATCGATTAAAACCGTCTTTCTCCCTTCTGGGATGTCATAAGACAACACATTGTTTGGCTTAATATCACCGTGAATATATCTGCGCCCCTGGTACTCCGCCGCTCCTTTCATCGCATAAATAAACTGTTGCAGCCACCGCCGCGGAGGAAGATTATCAATATCCACTTCAAGATCTTTCGCATTTTTCCCCGTCTCATAAATAATACAAGAAGAACAAATATGAAGGGGCTTGTTAATATGCGGATTATTCCACTCCCTGACCATTGGGGCCCTGTCTTTCTCCACCTCGAAAATCTCTTCACGGGACTCATTGGCAACTTTCAGGGCCTGAAATCGCAGCTCTTTCGAATCACCCGCGCAATAAGCCGTTGAAAATACGCGACCCATTCCGCCGCTTCCCAGAATTTTGCCTTCATACGCGCGTATATGCAGACCGTCCGCATCCACATCTTCAAGAAAAATTCCCTCGATTATGGCCTGAATATAATCAGGAGTCAGGCCCGCAACATTTTCCTTTAAAAGGACAAAGCCGGTTTCATCCCTTTCCCGGAGCCTTCCAAGGGTTTGAGCAAGCGGATCGCGCACATTCCATGTTCCTGCAACGATTTCTTCAATAAGACGTCCGATTTTTTCCGCATAATCGGCATTATCGTGAATAAAATTATAAACACGGTTCGAATCCTCATAAAGCTCGTTTTGCACGTCAAATTCATCACGGAGCTCATCCGGCAGACGAAAAAGAGGCTGTGTCCCGGCGGTCATTCTCTGGAGAGCTTCAACCCCGAATCTGCCGGCCGCCAAAAGTTTTTTCGCAAAAACAAGAACCTTTTCATTCCGGGGCACATATTTCCCGTCAAAAGCCAGAAGAACAAGAATATTGATCCCGTATGCCGTTTGCATCAATCCATCCTCAATCTCCGGAATGGCGGGATTCAGCTTACCATCCTCAAAAAAAATCTGCAGCCATTCGTCACGGATGCGCGCATTATAATTCATTTGCATAAAAAGCCTTATTTGCTGGTCTTCGGTCAGGAAATCGGCATACAGAAACAAAAGCGATAAAACACGTTCGCCGCCCGCGTCGCCCTCAATCAACAGATCTAAAACCGCTTTGGAAGGCCTTATTTGTTCATTTTCAAGATACCTTACAAGACGATCGATATCTATCATGCCAAGACTAATTTCCCGATTGACCATTGCCAGATTTTCGGGAGATAGCTGCGGACCCTCCGGCGGAACCGAAGGTCCAATGGAAGAAAGAACCTCAATCGCGGACGAGCTGACCTCTTCGGTAATTATGGCCGGAGAGGGAGCGGTAGACGGTCCCGCCGGAGGGCCTTCCCTGGGCAAAGTTTCCGCATCCTGCAAAGCTTCATCTTCAGTCTGATCCCCCGGCTTGCGCGGCTCCGTCGCATCTGAATTGGAAGAATCCGTATTGGCCATAATATTTTCCTGGATTCAATAAAATCCAAATATTATAGCACGAAAAAGCCCAAAACCCCAGCCCTGACAGTGCCAAAATACCTATCGTCCGGCAATAATCAGAGGCAATCTGTCCTCTCCGATCCAGACTTCGCAATCACTGTTCAGGATCGGCCCGCCCAAATTCACCAGAGCTATGTTCGGATCGTTCATCGGTGGCAGTATTTCTTTAACAACCAGCCCGTCGCCTGTCTTAATAACCACCCTCAATTGACCATTATACATCTGGCTTAAAAAAGGCGGCGTAAGCTGATCCCTTTCCATTTTGCGCTGATGAGTAACAAAATTGGTAACAAAGAGCAGTCCCTTCCCCGGCACAAACACCGCTTGGCCGGACTTTCGCGAAGCATGCGAATCCAGATCCCCAAAAGCCGGCTGCGCATTAAACCACTCCTTAAACCCCGGTGAAACAGCCTCGCCCATTTCAACAAGTTCGGATTTCGACGGACTATAATATTTCTCTCCGGTCGAAGACCCCGCCGGGGCGGTGGCCCGCGCGGCCCTTAATTGCTTATAAAATTTATTCAAAAAAAGCGGATCAATTTTAAGATAATCACTCCAGAGCCCTTCCCATCTGGTGCGCAGCAACCTTTCAAGCAAAAAACTCTGGACACCGCCGTCGTATCGCCGATCCTGGATATAAGAATCAAGACCAAGGTCAACGGCCGCCCTTATCTCAGGAACGTCAACCAGAAGCCCAATATCTGTCGGATCAAGCTCGCCCTCCGCTGCATAAAATTCTCTTTGCATGGTATGTGCATGTCCCTCCAAAAAAGCCTGCGTCGCAACATCGTTCCATTGCAGAAAAAAATGAAACAGTTCGTGCATCAGAACCTCTTCGCTTAAATCCATCAGCTCCAGCTTCTCAAAAACGGGCATTTCCGTCACCCGCGGAACGCCGCCTTTGTCGTAAGCCATCGTAACCCGGCTTCTAATTTCATCTACCGGCATGGATCCTGCATCCTTTATCACATTAATCGGAAGTCTTAAAGGCTTGGGGAACCGCGTCAGATCATCGCCAAAATAACCGCGCAAACGGTTATAGGCCTTTTGCAAGGTACTAAAGAGAAGTATCCGCTCGCTCACCGGCAGCACATTCCTGTCCTCCAGAAAAAACTTAACATTCCCAAAATTAACCTCATAATTCTCCGCTGTCTCCACGCTCGCCGTAGCCGTTGACTCTTCCTTATTTACAGCATCCTCAGGATAAGAAGCCACCGCCGCAATCCCAAGGGCCGTAGCCAAAACTCCGCCGCCCGCAATCCACCTGAAAACCAGCCCGCGCATAACTTTCCGCAGGCCGTCCACTTTGTTTGCGATTCTTTCCCGCTCCTTTGCACTTCGCGGCTTCCTGGCAAGCAGCAATTCCAGCCGCGCCGCCGCCTCCCGCTCCGTTGCCGTTCCCATAACAAATTCCACGATTTTCATAGCCTAATAATTACCTTTTAAAAGATCATTATTAAACAGTAATAAGCAGGAATTGTCAAGAGGGGCACAAAAAACCCCAATTAAAAAAGCCAAAATAATGGCGGAACGGACGGGACTCGAACCCGCGACCTCCACAGTGACAGTGTGGCGTTCTAACCAGCTGAACTACCGCTCCATAATTGCCATATCCCTCAAAGGGCCAGGCAATAATACTTAGCGCCCCCCCTTTTTGCAAGTAAAATTCAAAGCCGCCCTCTAACAAACCTTCTCAATCCACCACCAACAAACTACCCCCACGAACGCCACTATACAATTTGCTGGCATTTTGCTATACCCGCGTATAGTGGTTTTCAGCCGTAAAGCCCGCCCCCTATCACCCTGCCCTGCCACAAATTGTTTTCCCAATTTATACTTATCTCAATCACATGCCAAACCAAAAAATGCTCACAGTCCGTATGGACGAAAAGCTCTACAAAGAAGTCAAAAACAAATGCAACAACCAGCTTGGAATAACAGTCAGCACCCTTGTAAAAATATTTTTAAAATCCTTTGCCAGCCAGCAGGGCGTCGGCTTTTTTGTAGGCGATCAGGATCTCTGCAAGCTATTCAACAGCTGGATGCAAAAAAGACAATTCGAAAAAATGCGTGACGGCCGCGTGGCATCACTTGGACCAAAACTGAAAGACCTATATAATCTTTCCATAAAGTAGAACCATGGCAACTATCGGTATCGACTGCAGAATGTACAGCTCCAGATTCACCGGAATCGGGCGCTACGTTTACGAACTCACGCGCAACCTCTTCCGCCTGGACGATCAAAACAACTACGTCCTCTTCTTCAACGATCCCGAATACGATTTATTCGACCCGCCAAACGACCGCATCCGTAAAGTAAAAGTCAACGTCCCGCATTACTCGCTTAAGGAACAGACAAAATTCAATCGAATCCTGAAAAGAAGCAACCTCGACCTCATGCACTTCACGCACTTTAACGCGCCAATCCTCTACAAAAAACCCTCAATCGTCACAATCCACGACCTTACACTCTCATTCTACCCGGGCAAAAAAATGACCAGCTTCCTCCACCGGATGGGCTATCACATCGTCATAAAAAACGCGGTCAAAAACGCCAAAAAGATAATCTCCGTATCGGAAAATACAAAGCGGGACCTGCAAAAACTCATGCACATTCCGTCGGAAAAAATAGAAGTCATCTACGAAGGGGTAGATTCCAATTTCCGGCCCATCACGGACGAAACCTATGCCATGGCCATAAAAGAAAAACTAAAAATCGACAAACCATATCTGCTCTACACCGGCGTCTGGCGCAGCCACAAAAATCTGAAAAACCTCATCAATGCCTTCAGCATCCTAAAAGAAGAGTACGACTACGACGGATACCTGGTCATAACCGGCAGAAAAGACCCCGTCTACGCGCCGGACATCCTCTCGCAAACCTACTCACTGGAACTTCATGGCGACATAATTTTCACGGGCATGGTGGATGAGATGGAGCTGATAGCCCTGTACGGGGGTGCGCAGGTCTACGTCTTCCCGTCGCTGTATGAAGGATTCGGGCTCTCTCCGCTGGAGGCCATGCAGTGCGGCGTGCCGGTTGCAGCGTCCCGCTCTTCCTGCATCCCCGAAGTCTGCGGAGAACAAAGCGCCCTTTATTTCAACCCGAACGATCCCGCGAACATGGCCGAAACAATCTACAGCATAATCAGCGACTCCGACCTGCGCGCCCGCCTCATCCAAAGCGGCCTCGCCCGCGTCAAAAACTTCTCCTGGCAAAAAATGACCGAAGAAACATTGACCCTGTATAATCAAACCCTAAAATAACAGACCTATGTGGGACTCAATCCAAAACCTGCTGCCAAAGGCCGCCGGCAAGTACAACTTCGCCAAAGCGCTCAAAGCAATCGAAATCTGTAAACAGTACAAAAAAATAGCAGGCGAAACCCTCCCGCCGGCGGCCGCAGAGAGCACCTTCCCCAAATCCTACAAAGACGCGGTACTCACCCTGGGCGCCCTGAACTCCGCGTGGGCCCAGCAGCTCCAGATGAACAAACACCGCATCCACCGCGCGCTCGCCGAAAAATTCGGCTCGCGCGCCATCAAAAAAATCAAAATCGAAATAACGGAAAACATGCCCGGAGAGCACCATGCGGAAAACACGGAAATTTGATTTAATATTATCCCCACTTTAGAAAACCTTCATCACGGGCAGGTATTGTGAGTATGATTATTGAATAACAAAGATATTGAAAATGTATCCCAATTGAGATACAATAAATTTGTCTTATTCATAATCACCTTACCTTTATGTCATCAAAAACCGCGATGATACGTGCGCGCACAACCCCAAAGCTCAAGAAAGAAGCCGAAGAAATCCTTGGAAAACTCGGAATCAAGCCAACGGATGCAATCAATATTTTTTACACACAAATTGTGATTAACAAGGGCATCCCCTTCAATATCCGGCTTGAAGAGAGCGACAAAGAAGAAAATTACATAAAAGTAAAAGATGCAAAACACCTAAAAGAGCTTATCGGCCTAAAAGATGAATAATATCTACCTTCATAAGGATGCCCGGAAAGCACTGAGCAGGACTCAAAAGAAAACAAAATGAAATTTCTGGAGTGTGCCGATCATCTAGCAAAATTTGGCACTGTAGACCTACCATTCCCCATAGATACACTAAAAGGTAAATTCAAAAAATTTAAATATTTCGAAATTAAATTAGATAAAGATTTCCGGCTTATACTCAGGAAGGAAAATGATTTTTACTATATTCGTACCGCCGGCACGCACAACCAACTTGGAACAGGGTAGTAAGCCAAAATCGTCAAAAGCAGGCACGAGAGAAAACGGGCACCGTAAAACATTTCCTCGCAAACCGCGCTTGACAGAGGAGGGCAATTATATGCTATTATATAAAGATATATATTAAAACGAAAATGAAAAAGAAAACCATGTACATTATTGCCGGTCTGGCCGTAGTGGCCGTAGCGGGAATCGCCGTCCTCGGCAGCGGACAGCTCTTTCAGGGCCGCCTAAGCAAACTAAACCTCAGAGTCAGCAGCGAAGCGCCTCTGCCAAGCATGTCAAAGCCGGTTACGCCGACAATCACGCAACCAACAACCTCCGAAAGGCCCGTTTCATTAAAGCTGCTTCCTCCTCCGGATGTATCACCCCCCATCGTAAATATTATTACCCCGAAAGATAAACAAACCGTAAATGGCTCTGTCTTCCCGGTTTATGCGACAGCCCTGGATAATAGCGCGGTAATAACAAAAGTGGAATTTTATTCGGGACTGGAGAAGGTGGGTACTCAAACATCACCCGATCAAAATAACCAGTATAAATATTTAATTGATATTTCCAAAAAGCCCAATAATACTCCTCAACTTCTAAGTGTATGGGCATACGACAAAGCGGAAAATATAGGCAAAAAAACAATAACATATATAGTCGACAACGAGGCTCCGGAGCTAACTATCACTTCACCTGTACCAGGTGATGAAATTAAATGGGTTAAATTAACATGTCAGAAAAAAGATGGACCGGTCTGTATTAAGTGGGTAATAAAACTATTATTAACAGTAAATGCAAATGCAACAGATGAATCCGGTATAAGTAAGGTAGTATTTGTTGGTGAAGATGGGGAAGATCTCATGACAGATTATAGCCCGCCTTATACTTATTCCTATAATATTGGAGATATTGATATGGAATGGGACTCTTTTTACACAATTACTGTTGAAGCATATGATAATAATCAAAATGTGACTTATAAAGATATTAAAATACATGTGATGGATGCTGCGACTGCTAATATACACGTAGAATCAATTATATAGTCAATCACCGGAACGGTCCTGGATTTCTAACTTCCACGCCAAATAAAGCTCCAATATATACTTGGGGCTTTTCTAATGTTGACAACCAAAAGATCTGCGCTACACTAAACAGGCAAAATTCCAATTATTCCCTCATTTAAAAGCAAATTGTTAAGAATCAGACTCTCCAGAACCGGTAAAGTGGGACAGCCGGGTTATCGTGTTGTTGTAGCGGAAAAAAGCAAAGCCGTAAAAAAGGAGTACCTGGAACTCCTTGGACACTACATCCCGTACAGGCAGCCAAAAAAAATCGAACTCAACAAAGAAAGAATAACGTACTGGATCAGCAAAGGCGCGCAGCCAAGCGACACAGTGGCATCCATTTTAAAGAGCCAGGGCTTTGAAGGAATGGATAAATTCATGGAACCGAGAAACAAAAAGCACAAAAAGAAGGGTGAGCAGCCGGAGCAACCCGCCGCCAAAGAAGCGGCGCCTAAAGAAGCCGCAGCCGCATAGGACAAAATCGAATTATATCCTAACGCCATCACTATGACCGAAGACAAAGATTTCACCACCGGTAATGATCGCGATTTTGTTGAATACATAGTCAAAAACATAGTCGAACACCCCGACGATGTGGAGGTAATGCGCAGTGTGGATGAGATGGGTGTGCTCATTACCCTTAAAGTCCACAAGGACGACATGGGTAAAGTTATCGGCAAGAGCGGGCAAACCGCAAAATCCCTTCGCATTCTGCTCCGCGTAATCGGTTCAAAAAACAACGCACGCGTGAACCTCAAAATCGTCGAACCGGACGGAACCGAGGTAATGGCTTAACATCTAAATAAAATACACAATGAACGATACTCTGATCGAGTCAGCCCAGCGCTACGACATTATTGATATAATCAATAAAGGTCTTGCTTATGCCATTATTGTAGCTGGCCTGCTTTCGGTTATTTTCATTTTCGTGGGAGGAATTTCCTTCATCCTTTCGGGAGGAAAAGAGGATAAAATCAAACAGGCCGTCAGCACAATCCGTTATGCCATTATCGGCCTTATAGTAACCGTACTTTCCGTTGTAATCGTTGGAACCGTCGGTCGCGTCATCGGTCTGGATATAATCAAGTACATCAACTTCAGCGACATCGTCGAAAACATCACAAACATCCCCGGCACCAGCTCCGGCAGCAACTCCCTGGATTAAACTTTTAAAGGATTTTAAAGAAGAAGAGCGGGGGTGGGGAGAGAAATTTCAAAAACATCTGTGTCACTTTTAAAGGATCATGATCCTTCAAAATAAGGTCGAGCGTACATGTTAGCGAGACCTTACCGTGACACATGTTTCATGAAATTCTTTCTTCCCGAACCAAAACCCCTTACCGCTTCAAAACCCCCCGCACAATGTGCTGCCAGTCATACGTGAAAACGTAGGTTTCATGTGCGCGAATAAGCGCGCGGAAAATCTCCCATGGGCCATATTTCTCAAACGTAAAGCCATTTCCCGTCTCTTCAACAGGCTTGTAATTCTCAAGAAAAGGCGATTTATCGTGCCCGATCACAACCACCCCTTTGGCCATAAGATTTTCCAGTTCATGCATGTGTTCCTCAAAAACAAGCGCCATATCGGCCGCCATCAAATAACTTTCAGTATCCATGCTGTTGCGCCCTTCCTTTGTATTAACCCATGTAACCTTTCCCTTTAAACGATTCGAAGCGTCCGCGTGCTCATCATCCGAAATAACAACAACCCGCCCGGGCAAAATTAAAAGCCCCTCCAGGAGCTGATAAAATGCGTCGCGGCCAAAACTATTATGGGGAGCGAAAATCACCAGAAGCGGCGTCCCTTCGCCCTCTTTAATAAAACGGGCTTTGGCGGCCTTTTTCTCGGCGGCCACTTTTTGGTATTCACTTTTAACCATGCGTAAGGTAAAACTTAATGCAGGCAATCTAGGTATTATAGCATAAAAACCCTCATGAAAAAGCTGATTCTGATTGACGGGAACGCCATTTTACACCGTGCATACCATTCACTTCCCCCCTTTAAAACCACCAAAGGAGAAATCACCAACGCCATCTTTGGTTTTTTGCGGATGCTGATCGATATCTACATAAAAATACAGCCCGATTACCTGGGAATAGCCTGGGACCGCAAAGCGCCGACCTTCCGCCACGAAAAATACGCGGAGTACAAAGCCACCCGCGTCGCGCCGCCGGAAGACCTTTATCCTCAACTCCCCAGGCTGAAAGAAGTGCTGAAAGCCTTCAACATCCCGATGATGGAGCAGGACGGATTCGAAGCGGACGACCTGCTTGGCGCGGCTGCCAATAAAGCGGAAAAGGAAGCGGATCTGGAAACACTCATAGTCACCGGCGACCAGGACGCCATGCAGCTCGTATCCGACAAAACCCACATAATGGCTCCAATAAAAGGAATTTCCGAGGTAAAAATGTTCGATCCCGCCGCCGTAAAAGAAAAATACGGCATCCGCCCCGACCAGATCATCGACTACAAAGCCCTCTGCGGCGACACATCCGACAACATCCCCGGAGTGCCCGGCATCGGACCCAAAAACGCAACGCAGCTCCTGCGAAAATACAACGACCTCGACAACATTTACGCCCACCTTGCGGAACTGCCGGACGGCCAGAAAGCAAAGCTGGAAGCCGGAAAACAAAGCGCCTACATGAGCCGCGAACTGGCAACAATAGACCGTGGCGCCCCCGTGCAGTTCAATCTGGAAGATCTGCAAACCCACGACATAAACTACCCCGCCGTCGAGAAACTCTTTAACGAACTCGAATTCAGGACGCTCGGCAAAAAACTTGAACAGCTAAAAGACATCATCCGCCCCGCCGGCCAGACTTCTCTGTTTTAACATTTGAAATTTGACATTCGGATTTCAATTGACATTTGCAATTCGGATTTCGGATTTGCCAAAAAGTGGCCCATATACTATATTCTCTTCAGCCCCGCGAAAGGGGAACCTTAATAACTGACGAATCAATGCCCAAAGCCAGAGTTATCGCCAGCCTGGATATTGGCAGCTCGAAGATCAGAACGGTAGTCGGGACGTTGGAAGAAAAGTCCCAGGCTCCAAACATAATCGGCGTGGGAATCGCGCCATCCACGGGCCTCCGCAAAGGCTCCGTTATTGACGTGGAAGAAACAATTTCAAGCATAACTTCTTCTTTGGAGGATGCCGAAAGAATGGCCGGAGAACCGATAAATCACGTTTTCCTGGGCATTGGCGGCAACCACATTGAATCCATAAACAGCAAGGGTGTAATCGCGGTGGGCAGCGCCGGAAACGAAATCACCGAAGACGACGTGGACAGAGTACTGGAAGCCGCGCAGGCCGTGTCAATCCCCGGAAACCGCCGCATACTGCGCATAATCCCCAAATCTTTTACGGTGGATGAGCAGAAAGGGATCAAATATCCCGTGGGAATGACCGGAATACGCCTGGAAGTGGACGCGCACATAATTACCGGCCTCGTCCCGAGCGTAAAAAACATAGAAAAATGCGTGCTGCAGGCCGGAGTGGACATAGATGACATTATCCCTTCATGCCTTGCCGCCGCCGAAGCAGTCCTTTCCAAAAGACAAAAAGAGCTCGGAGTGGTGGTCGTGGACATCGGCAGCGGAGGAACGGCCGTCAGTGTTTTTGAAGAAGGAACAACGCTGCACACGGCGGTACTGCCCGTTGGCGGCGAAAACGTAACAAACGACATAGCCATAGGCCTAAGAACCTCCATAGACACCGCCGACAAAATCAAGATCGAATACGGAACCTGCAATCCCGCGGACGTAAATGACCGCGAAATAATAGACCTTTCGCTCATTTCCAAAATCGACACGCAGAAAGTATCAAAAAAACTCATGGCCGAAATAATCCAGGCCAGATACCATGAAATCTTCGTACTCGTAAAAGACGAACTGGCAAAAATTCACCGCGACGGCATGCTCCCCGCGGGCGTGGTACTGACGGGAGCGGGCGTTAAAATGCCCGGAACAATAGACCTTGCGCGCGAAACACTGAATCTGCCCGTACAAATCGGCTTTCCGCAGAATTTCGACGGTGTGGTGGACAAGATAGACGATCCGGCCTACGCTACCGCCATAGGACTGATACTCTGGGGGACAAGACTGGAAAACCGCACCTACGGCTTCTCACTGAAGGGACTGGACTTCCGAAAAACTTTTGGAGGCATGAAAGATTGGATCAGGAATTTGTTTCC
>JAHJEW010000036.1 GCA_018825335.1 Patescibacteria group bacterium
AAAAATGGTAAGCTATATGGAAAAGAATAAAGATATTGGCGTATTGGGGCCGCAACTGGTTTACGCGAGCGGCAAGATTCAGGAGTCGTGCCGCAGGCATATGAGTTTTTTCGACCTGGTTTTAAAGCGCACTTTTCTTGGCGGGCTGCCTTTTTTCAAGGCCAGGGTGGACAGGTATTTAATGCAGGACGTGGATTTTAGCAAGGTGCAGGACACCGATACATTGACCGGCGCGGCCATGCTGATTCCGCGCGCCGTGTGGGAAAAAATCCGCGGCTTTGACGAGCGTTATTTTTTGTTCATGGAAGATCTGGATCTTTGCAGGATGGTCAAGAAAGCTGGTTTTCGCGTTGTTTATTATCCGGATGTGAAGCTGGAGCATTATCAAAAACGGCTTAGCGACGGTTCATTATTTAAAACAGCGCGCCGAAAGGTTTTCTGGCTGCATGTGGCAAGCGCGCTGAAGTACTTTTCCAAATGGCGGAAGGAGTAGGCGAGTCGACAACGATTGTTGGTCAACAGGGCTTGTTAGATTTCACCTTTGTCGAACCTACGGATTACCTCCGGATAGAGTTTTTTTTCGAGGGCCTGGACTTTTTCTTTCAGAGACTGCGGGGTTTCATCCGGGGCCAGCGTGACTTTTTCCTGCGCGATTATTTCGCCGGAATCGACTCCTTCCTCGACAAAATGGATCGTGCAGCCGGACTCTTTTTCGCCGTGCTTAATTACTTCTTCGTGGACATTTGCGCCGAAGTAGCCGGGCCCGCTGTGTTTTGGCATCAGTGCCGGATGAACGTTAATGATGCGGCGCGGGAATTTATGGACAAAGGACGGCGACAGAATGCGCATGTATCCGATCAAACAGACCAGATCCACTTTGTGTTCGATCAGTATCCGGGCCAGTTCCTCGTCATACTGCTCACGGGTTTTGCCTTCGGGATCAACGAAAAAGGCTTTTATCTCCTGCAAGCGGGCTCTTTCCAGGGCGTAGGCGTTTTTTTTATTGCTTAGTACTATGGCTATTTCAATACCGGGCATTTTTCCGTCCTTCATTTCATCAATTATTGCCTGAAGGTCTGTTCCTTTTGTGGATGCCAATATACCGATTTTGTACATGTTTCCGGGTTATTTTATAGGAGGCAGGCCGATTTTTTTTCTTATTCTAAGTCCCGTGGGGGTTACGGCAAGGCCGCCGAGGGCGGTCTCACGGAGTTTGGGCGACATTATTTTAGCTATATTTTTCATGGCCATAACCACTTCGTCGAATGGGATAAAGCTTTCTATTCCCGCGAGTGAGGCGTCCGAGGCGGCCAGAGCGGTTGCGGCGCCCAGCGTGTTGCGCTTTATACATGGTACGGCCACCAGTCCTCCAAGCGGATCACAAACGATGCCAAGATAACTTTTTAATCCCAGTGAAGCGGCATTTAAACACTGCTTTGGTGTACCTCCGCGCATTTCCGTTACACCCGCGGTGGCCATGGCTATAGCGGCGCCGACTTCAGCCTGGCATCCGCCTGCGGCCGCCGAAAGCGTTGCGCCTTCCGCAATGATTTTACCTATTGCCGATGCGGTGAAAAGTCCGTTCAAAAGTTTCCTTTCGCTCATTTTCCACACTTCGGTGCAAGCCAGCATCACTCCCGGTACAACACCTGCTCCTCCGGCGGTCGGGAAAGCTGCAATTCTGCCCATCGCCGCGTTCGTTTCTCCCGTTGCCGTTGCGTACGCCATCGCCCTTAAAGCCAGCGGCGACATGGCCATCTTCTTTTTCCTCAGAGCTTTAATAAGTTTGGGCGCGCTCCCCCCGGACATGCGGAAAGCAGACTTCCGCGGATTGTTTATACCTTCATTTATCGCGTCTTTCATTACGTTTTTTATCTTTCTCATCCTGGCTATCGTTTCCGCCCGATGCCTTTGTGAATATTCCATTTCATAGCGAATCGCGATGTCCGCAATACCTGTATCATGGGTTTTGCAGAGTTTCAGAAGGTCTTTTGCGGTACTAAATGAGTACATGGAAATAAGTTATTATTGTTTTTCGAGACTTGTCAGCGACCTTACATCCTCAATCCCGTCAAAAGTTTCCAATGCGAGTACTTCCTTTAAGTTTAGCCTTTTCCCTTCCATATTTATAATGGAAAGGGCGTGATGTCCAACATTTGTCGTCTGAATGTCATGGATACGGATCTTGTGTTTTTTCAATTCCTTTTTCAAAGGATCCAGTATCGTTTTCCCTCTATCGTGCCACACAATCAGCGTCTTATAATGTCCCGCTATTCCGTGAAGTGAAACGTCAAACTGATCAATCCGGACCACCTGCACCATCCCTCCGCCAATGGATGAACCTATCATGGACATGGATTTCCTTCCTTTTTTTTCCACGATGATTTTTACAGTATTCGGGTGCTGACTCCTGCCCAGATCGGCGGTTTTAAAAATGTATTGCAGCCTGTTTTTTTTTGCGATTTCGAAAGCATCTTTTATTCGCGGATCGGAAGTTTTGAATCGCATTACGCCCGCCAGAAGCGCCCGATCCGTTGCGTGTCCTTTATATACCGTCGCGAAAGATCCGTGCAAAACGAATGTGACTTTATCCGGTGTTCCGTGAAAAAGCGCCCTGGCTATTTGCCCAAGTTTGCACGCGCCTCCGGTGTGAGAACTGGATGGGCCCACCATTATCGGCCCCGCAATGTCGAAAATTGAATAATGCGACTCCTGCGGCTTTTGCTGTGAGGCTTGCATCCTGAAAGGATTAGAAGTGAGGGCAGTATATCATTTTTTATATAGCGGACCAAAGAGGCACCGGCTTTGCGTGATTATCGGCTCGGATGGGTCAGGCCGCCGCGCAGTGTACTCAACTTTGGCCCCGCGCACAATGGCAAATGGCATGCTTTCCGTGCTTTCTCCCATTACCAGGTGCGCGGCGGCCGCAATCATATCCGCCATGTTTTGCTGACTGACTTTTAATTCCTTGTTGTACAGGTCTTTTTTCCCTCGCAGATCTTTGACACCTTCGAATCCCGCATATCCAAGCGCAATTGCCGTTACCCCCCTGCGTAGCGGCATACAGATTGAATCTGAAATTATCACTCCCAGTTTCTTTAATTTGAACTCTTTCTTTAATTGTTGAAGCAGGTTATACGCCGTTTCAAACGGTTCATCCGGCCATAAAACGGCTTTTCCCTCCGGAACATTTGACCTGTCGATGCCGGCCCATGGAATGAAGATGTTATTTTTCTTCGTTAGAATCACTGTTTCGCCGCCAAGCATTTCATCCGCTTCGCTTTCCACCAGTTTTTCAAACTCCCGTTTACTGCGCGCGTCCCTTACTTTACCCTGCGTAACCGCCACCACTTTGGAGCTTATTACCAGGATGTCTTTTTCATGCAATTTTTCGTCGAATAATGCTTTTTTCAGGCAATCCATTACATCATCCATCCCTGTAATGGTTTTCGACTTCATCCCTATAGTAAGCAGATTATCCATATTTCGCCCCTTACGTTGATAAATTTTCATACATTATTTCGTAGATCTGTCCATTACAATGCATTTGACTTCGTATTATAGATTTGGTACTATGTAATGAAACGCTAGATTTGAATCCTAGCATGAAATGATGCCGTCACAGAATCTTTTTTTGGAAGATCCGGCAGAGACGAAAAAATCGCCCCTTGAATATTAGTTGATAGACGCGCCTATATTAACAGAGAGCGCACGGCTTACAAGCTTATTGCAGGCCATGCATTCTCTGCTCTGTGATGGTCCTCCTTGACTAACCGGACCACCCTAAAGCTGTCCTGGTGTCTCCTCTTCACTCCTAGAGTGGTTGTAGACACACCTACAGGCGGTCCTTGGCCGGACTGGAAACAACAAGCCAAAGCAAGGCAGAGTGTAAGAGCTCATTAGTCACGAGCCCGCAAAATAAAAACAAAACCCCAAAACAAAAATTCTCAGCAGTTATACAAATATTATCGCTGCTGATAGAATCGGGATTTTTATCCCCGCCCCAGGCGGGGGTTTTTTTGTGTTTATGTTTATACTTTTAAAAGTCGTTACGTCTGCGCAGGCCCGCCGCCGCAATCAGCCCTAGCGCCAAAAGCGCGCCGTACGTGGAGTCGGTAACCTGGCCAGGGGTGGAACAGTTGCAGTCCGGCTCTCCGGGAACCGGAGGAAGCTCCTGCGCGTTCTTGAAATCGTCCGGATTGGATGAAACTTTACCGGATTTCAGCTCTGTACAAAGCTTTGTACCCTTTGGAATAACACCGGCCTCCGCGCCCGCCGTGGTGTATCTATCGTCGGGATCACAGCTTTCAAGGTTTGCAGGATCGCAGCCGTCTTTTACATATTTTCTCTGCGCGCCGTCAAGAGTTTCCGTGCAGATAACGTTAATATCTCCTTTCTCAAGATCAGGGTTTATCTCGGCTGAACCCGGGATGGAATCCTCCACTTCGGTACCTTCATAGCCGGTAATCCCGCCATATTGTCTATCTATCAGCTTCTTTTTAGGATCAGCCTCATCTTCCTTAACATTCTTGGCAATACCGTTATCGAATTGCGATTGATTCGGCATAGTGAACGAAAAGCCGCCCGGAGTGTTTGGAACAACGTCATTAATCGTGAAAGTCTTAGATCCGATAACAAAAACTGAAGGACCGAGCAAATGCCCGGAAACTTCCGCATCATCACACGAATCTATCTCTATATTCTCGGGATTATTAGTAATGTCCATAATCATACAATCCACGGGAGCACCCCCACCGCCTGCCGTACCTCCACCGTTTCCACCGCCGCCCTCAGGATTCCCGCCCGCGCCACTGCCGCCGGTATTTCCACCCGCGCCACCACCACCTTCGGGGCCCGTACCGCCCTGTCCGCCGGTACCACCGGTATTCATACCGCCAGCTCCGCTTCCACCGGCACCCATGCCGCCTGCTCCGCCACCGCCGTTTCCGCCTTGGCCTGGTTTTTCCTGGGCGAAGTAAGGATTGTAGTTTCCGTTGCTCTGAATTGCACGACTATAGAAAATGCCCCCATTTACAACCAGAGGATTCTCGAAATCCACATTAGCTTCATACAAATCGCCAATATCTTGCTGCGCGCCAGTACATTGAGAGCCATTAAAATTCTTATATTTCAGCAAACGTCCGCCAGTTGGTAATGAACCATTAATTGTATTATAAACAAAATGCTGATTTGTAAACGAAATCCCTGATAAATCTGTCCCGGGTTCGGCACAACCTAACGGCTTCGTCCAATTCCAAACACCTATGGTAGCAACGTATGGTTCACCATCCTGCCCAAAATCTTGACGTGCAACATATAGTTTTTGCCCGTTTGATCCACATGCTAGACCATCGACACCGAAATTATCAGTATTGATGTTTGGTACAGTTGCACAATTGTTGACTGTCGTGGCATTTACGATATCACACTGAAAGAGCTTCCTAGAAAGAAAATCTTTATCAGTTAAATAATATGCTTTACCCCCGCAAGGAACAAAATTAGATTCATCACTTAGTGGTAGAGAGGCTCCGTTAACTGCAGAAGGACCTTGTACGGTTTGAAGAGTAGATTTGTCAATTATTGCCCAAAATACATCTTGTGCCTGATTGCCGGAACCTTTTGCACTGAAATATATTTCCCATTGAATTCCGAGATCCTTAGCGCTTGAAATAAATTCTTGATAACCGGTTTGATTATTTGAGATGGGAGCAGGCAGCAAGGTTTTACTCTGATATCCAGCAGCAACAGACATCTGTTCTACACTGCCAATATTCTCGATATTTTCCATTTCCTGATTTCCACAACCTATTAAGCCTGCACCTAAAACGAGCGGCATAATTTTCCTTGAAATGCTAGATCGTCTTTGAGAAACATCTTCAGAACCTGTTTCTGCGGAGTGGGCTTTTGAAAGCTCCAAATCACGAATACGCTTTTCCATAATGTTTGGCGTTAAGTTAATTTAGTGAGCAATTATAACCATAAACTATGCCATTTGTCAAAAGGAAAAATTATTGTTGAATAACATATTCCAGTAGGCCACCACCTTGCGGTTTTTTTACCTCCAAGGTCCATTTAAACTCACCGGAAAGGCCTTCCGATGTAATTGTTTGTGAAGTGTCAGTTGGTGGAGTACTCGTATTCGATAGAAATTGATATTCAAGGTAGGGAATTGTATCTGCCTGATCGGAAATTAGATTCTTTATAACAGATAATTTAAGAACAGGTTTTTGAATTGATTGCTGATTCCAATTGTATCCATTAGGACAGGCATTATTGCTATTACTTAAAAAATTAGAAATTGAATTTACAGGACAATTATTTAGATCTTCGCTAAGAGATGTAACATCTAAAACCTCAAAATCTCCACTAAGATAACCGCTATAAAGACGTTTTTCATGAAATATGGTGGAATTAGGCTGCAATACCTTATTAATGATTTTAATATATGGCTGCAAAACAAGCGAAGAATTAGAATTATTCGCATCCTCCCCAACAATCTGCCAAGACATTAGCGGGTCATTGTACCCATAATTAGAATCTCCCTGACTTGTAAAATCAAATGTATATCTACCGGATTTAATACACATCTCGTCCCCATACCTACATGGTGTCCTAACTCTAATAATAAACTTATCTAGAGGGTTTGCTATAAGATTATGGACACCCCCGGAATCAGTATAATACAACGGAATACTCACACTCTCCCCAACCTTAATCTTATTCCAATTGCACGGATGGTCGGCGGCGTCGAAAGCCCCATTGGTAGCTTCTGTATAGGTATTGGTTATTGAATCATAATTAAAAGATTTTGACCTAAACGCCTTCAACGGATCACAATCCGCCCCAACATTCCCCGTTCCCGGCGTTGGTGCGCCATACTTGCCCCAATAAGAAGAAGGGGTAGCATACTGTGTCGACACCGGCACCTGCCCCTTAATTTCCACCGCGGCCGTAGAAACCCCGTTTCCATAAATCTTCGGAGCAAGAATCTCACTATACCCCGCTCCCTGCTTTGAATTAGCTAAAAGACCCATTTCCAGCCCACCCTCCGCGGCATAAT
>JAHJEW010000037.1 GCA_018825335.1 Patescibacteria group bacterium
TCCTTTCCGGCCCGCCGTGGCGGGCCTTTCTTGTTTTGGGCGGCCTCTCGGCCGCCCTTGTTTTTACTCATCAAACCGCATCCGGCGCTGCGCGCAAATCACACCTTAAAGGTGATTCCCGCACAATGCCGGACGTGGTTTTTTTGTTTACAACCTGCTGTCAAAGGGCAATACAAAAGACGCTCTCTTCTCCGTAGTTCCCGCGCCTGTCGGACGATATTATACTTATTCCGGCTTTTCCGTCAATTTATTATGTAATTCCTCTACTTCCATGGGTTGCTCGTGCCTGAAGCCTTGAATTTTGTGTACCGCGTATTCCTTCCCATACAGGGCCGGCGGAAAGAAGAATTTAAAGAGACTGTCGAACTCCCGTTCCGGTGTATACACCCTGCTATGAGACGTGACTGTATGGTCGCTAAGGTAGTAAATCAGCATGGTAGCCATGTCCAATATCATGGTTTCAAAAACAATCGGGCGATGGACAAACATGCCGTTTTTATCCCGCTCTACGGAAATCCAGGATACACTGCCGTCGAAATATCTTTTTTTTCTGAATGTGTTTGTGGAAGTGCTCTTTATTCCTTTTTGTGTCGGCTTATTGTTGATATGTCTGTCCTCAGCGCTATCGTCGATAGTGGTCACGTTTCCCGATGTGTAGTATCTATCATATATTGCGCGTCTAATCGCCGCCGCATCCTTTTCCTTTGTGGTTGCAACGGCCCAGCGAAGTAGATCCGATGGTTTTTTCCCTCGTAAGATGCTGGAGAGATATGACTGTAATCCTTTTGCGTGGATGATGTTTTTGTCTCCGCTATATACATAAACCGTGGCTTTTTTCTTTAATCGTCTACCTCTTTTATCTGTTCCCGGTGACGACACCTTCGCTTCGATAAACTTCTTTTCTTCAAGCGGAAATATTTTGTATGATTTGCCGTTTTCCTTCACAATTATCGTCTGTCGCGTTGTATCTTGGGACTCGTTAAAGTACTGCTGATGTTTCAATTCCAATTTGTCCAAAATTTCATAGTGCGGCTCCATATTGACCGTTCCGTCCGGATATTCCACCGGATACATCACAGGCTCCTGCGTGTCCGGATCTATCTCCATCCTGATTCTAAATCCGATACATACTTCCGTTAGATTTTTCATTTCCATGGCGCCTATTAGATGGTCTTCGACCAGTTTTCTGTCTCCCTGCGCAACGCGGAACTTCTCCTCGAACGCGTGTTCGCGGTAAAAATGTAAAAGAATGAGGCGCATAAGGATCTGATGCCGAATAATCTGGTCCGGGGTTTCTTTGTATTTTGGATCTCCTTCCACCTTTTCTTTTAATTCTTCCCTGAATTTATTAGGATATGCAAGCCAGATCAAAAGCTTTCTTAAATCGTTGCATTCAACAATTTCCCCGAGGGGCTCGCAGTCTTTGTGTATCTGATCTTCCTCGTGTCTCATTCTTAAGCCCTCACGGATGGTGTAGGCAATCTGCTTTCCCGATTCCCGTAAATGTTCTTCCAGGATAGCAATGACCTCTTTATCGGTTATCGTCGCCTGGGGAGTGGAATCAAAATTAAAGATCTCCCTGAGTGCCTTCATGTATTTTTTTTCTTCCGCAATATCGTCGACCAGTGCCCTAATGGGATCCCACATGCGGTCCGGAAGAATACTTTCGGCAATTTGATCCGGCCTGAGCCGGATTACATCCCCCAGACGCAGATTCGAGGGCATTTCCCTGCTTCTTACATCTTTGATAATCGGAGAAAAATGTGCATGAAAATATTTATCAAAGTCGAACTCATCGCCGAAGAGCATTGGGTTAAAATCTTGATCGTGGACGTCCTCATGGACTGCGGCTATTTTGTTGTGCGTTTCTTTGCGCTCCCTGTGGACAGTATCCATTCTGTGCATTTCTTCAAATAGAAGTATGTATAGATCGTCCAGTTGATAGTTCGTATCCACCAGAAACTGTATGAGTATTCCCAGGTTTTCTTTATTGACCGGTGGGATCTTTTTCCCGTTGATCTTTATGACGCGATGAAAGAGATAGTCCAGTATAAAGCGGCTGGCTCCCATCTCGTGAAGTATTAGTTCATAAAGTTTCGGTACAAGTTTGTAGGTCTCCTGATTTATTTTCAGGACCATCTGGTGTTGCAAATCATTATCGAACCCTTTGGTGAAGTTTGCTCCCGGATATTTTTTTCTTAGCACACTTACGTAATCACTGAGCGTTCCCCCTTCCGGGTACCCTTGAATGAAGGCTTGCATTTCGGATCTAAATGCCCGTGTCTGCTCTTCATCAGGCTCTGTATCCCCCGTTGCCCCCTCATCTTCCAAGTGATGCCCTAAAAATTCGGCGATCATTACAGTGGCAAAGGAGTTATCTATAAAGATCCGCATGAACTCATCCGGCAGCAGTTTCGCCTTTGTGAAAGCGTAATTTGCCATTGTACCGACAATGTTCCTGAGAGTCAGATCGGTCGTACGGCTAAGGATCTGCGCCTGTTCTATCAGATTTCCAATTCTATTGGAATCGTCTTCGTTGTTTCCGTTTTTCAGGAGTGCCTGGTATCTGATTTCCGTGCCTTGCATGTTTTATACGATTAAATAGAAGTGCATTATATAATAATGCACTGCATTGTCAATGCCAAAACGGCTCATTAAACTCTTTGGGTAAACTTTTTCGGGCTTTTAGGCTGGTAGATGCGGTATAACACAAAATCCCCAAATTGAATTTGGGAAATGTTCATCAAAAGAGCATATTTGGAGGTGAATTATTCACTAAACCCCTCCAA
>JAHJEW010000038.1 GCA_018825335.1 Patescibacteria group bacterium
GGTGAGCATCAATTCAAACTGTACGTCTTCGCCGACTTCTGTTTCACAGTCGGCCGGGGTTACGTCGTCGGGGACGCAGGGGGCGCCTTTCCAGCGGATTCTTGCGGTTGTGGCGTTTGGTTCAACGTAGTACACGCCGTATGTGGCGTCTATTGCCGTATTTGTGGTGAGGTCTTTGTAGTATGGAAGGAGTCTTGGAAGGGGTGTGCCGCCGTTGGTGTCGGTCAAAATGTCTTCGGGCGTGGCAAGCGGGGCGTCGCATTCTCCAGCGGAAAAGTTGACCATGCTGTTCGTGCAGATATATATGGTGCTGCCGGACGGGTATGTGGTGCCGTAATAAGTGAAATCGAAAGGAAGGGTTTTTGTGAGCTGGGTGTTTTGATCCACCGCGGAGTCCGAAGTGGATCCCGCGATGAGAGCATCGCCCGCTCCCACGAATCCTGTTGAGCCGGAAGTGTCTTCAAGGTAGCTGCTGCTTATCTGCTCTGTTACAACGGCCAGGGTGTCGACGTCTATGGCTTCGGGTCCGGTGCCGTCTTTTAGGTACTCTGTGGTTGAAACTTGTAATACGAAGCCGCCCGCGTAGCGTGTGTCCTGAACGGTTATTCCTGTGCCGCCGCATGTTACAAGGTCGGTGTCGGGGGTGAGAGGGTTAAGGTAGTATCCGCTGAAGTATGGGTTTGGGGCGTTGATGTTGACGGATGAGATATTGAAGTCGCCCAGCGCGCATGGCAGGGTCAGTGCGCCGGCGGACGCGTCAACTGTTTGGCCGACTGTGGCGGAACCGCTTGTCTGGGCCATCGCCGCCAAAGGAATGAGTGTGTTTATTCCGAAAAAGATGGTGGCTATTATGGCCAGGCGGTGGGCGGTGCAGGCGGCGACGCGGGTGGTTTTGCGGCCGGTTATGCCGATGTTTTTTGTTTTGCGCAGTATTTGTTTTTGCATATATATATTATATCAATTTTAGGGAATTTGTGGAAGGATGGGGGGTTGAAATCCGAAGGTCAAATTTCAAATGTTGGGGGCGCATTAGTAAAGATGTATACTTGCGTTAAAATAAAATCCGTGTAGCAATGCAAAAACCGCTTAAAAATTATGCTTTTATTGACAGCCAGAATGTTAATCTCGGTATCTGCGAACTTGGCTGGAAATTGGATTGGAGAAAATTTCGTGTTTATCTGAAAGAAAAATACGGGGTTGAAACGGCATATATGTTTATCGGTTATATCGAGGAAAATCAGGATTTATACCTTTCTCTTCAGAAAAACGGGTATATCCTTGTTTTTAAGGAAATCCTGAAAAATAAAGATGGTTTTGTGAAAGGTAATTGTGATGCTGAACTTGTACTTCAGGCCATGATCGACTACGACAATTACGAAAAAGCGGTTATAGTGAGCGGCGATGGCGATTTTGCATGCATTGTGCGGCATTTAAAAAAGAAGGAAAAGTTAGAAAAAGTGCTTGTTCCCAATATGGCAAAATATTCCGCTTTACTTAAGAAAGCCGCCGCGAATGAATATCTGGATTATATGAATAATCTCCAAAAAAAATTGTCTTACATGAAAAGCACCCCATAAGGACAAGACCTTATAGGGCTCTTTTCGTCGTGATTCTGATTGAAGAATATCATAACTTTACACAATAAGTCAATCTTTCAGTCAAGGGGGTATGGATTTTTTTGGTTTAGAATTGGAGGGGCGCGCGAAGGGGGTTTTGCTGGAGATGGAGAGGGATGTGGGCGAGGGGCGGCGGTTTTGGAATGTTCCGCGGTCTTCCGGGGTGGTGCTTGCGGCTATCGCTTCGGTTTTGGGCGCGGGGCGGGTTTTGGAGATTGGGACGTCGAGCGGGTATTCGGGGATTTTTCTGGCGGAGGCGATTCGGGGCGGTGGGCGGGATTGTGTTGGCGGGCGCGGAGAAGATGGTGGGCGGCTTTATACCATTGAATCGCACGCGGAGAGGTTTGCGGTCGGCGGGGAAAATTTTGCGCGCGCGGGAGTAGATGGCTTTGTGGAGCGGATAAAGGGGCACGCGCCGGAGGTGATTTATGAGAGGTTTTATGAGGGGGATGAGGTGGACGGAGGAGGTGGCGCGGGGAAGCGGGTGAATCCGGAA
>JAHJEW010000039.1 GCA_018825335.1 Patescibacteria group bacterium
ATACGACTTCTACAACAGGAAAATCGAGGAATATAAAAAAGCCGCGCCGCAGTCACTGGACCGCGAAAAGTACGCGCAGGAGCTTATGGAGGAAGCCCGTCAAAAGGCGGACACCAGGCGCGTGCTCATGGAAACACTCATCGACAGCAAGAAAAAAGGCGAAGGCGTAACCACCGAAGAGGTGGCGCAAATTGACAAAGCGGTAAACGGGCTGATTGAATTCGAAAAAACGCACGCGCACCTTGATCCGCTTCTGGAAAAAATCGCCAAAAAAGAGAAGCCGCTGGAGAAAGCGGATTATGAAGCCGTAATCGCCATACTCACCCCGCATGACATTATTAAAGACGATGCGGTATCGCAGTCCGCCTTCGAAAGCACGGCGGCGGGAATTCTGGTCGGTGCGATGACCCCCGAGCAGAGAGTTGAACTGATAAAAGTTTTCATGTACGGCGAAAGGCGCAGCGAGACACCGGCGCTTATGGACACCTTTTTGGGGATGGATTTGATCAGCGATGCGCAGGCGAGGGAGCTTCTGAAAGGAACCCCTTTCGAGGAAGAAATCGTAAAGAAAATCGAAAGCGGACAGTACAGGGCGCAGCGCAAAGCGTTGGCGCAGCAACGTGACAAAGACGCAGAGCACTACCGCGGTATATATAACGAAAACGTTGTTGGAAGATTCATGGGCAAGCCTCTTTTAGGCCTAGTGGCAATGGTCTGGGGAGGGGCGACAATGTTTGTAAACTTTTTGATGGCCAGACAAAAAGGTGAAAAATTTACAACAATAAAAGCTCTTGGCAGATCATTAAAAAATCCACGCTTCCTGCTGGGAGCGGGAGTGGCGGCAGGCGGACTTGAGGTAACCGGTACCGGTATGAAACTGCGTGAAGGATGGTTTGGAGGCGGCGCCGTAAGCCGCGGAATTGAAAGAATAGGCAAATGGGCCGAAGGGGAAGAAAAAGGAAAAACACTGGAGGAAAAGGCAAAAAACGTTATTACGGAAATAAAAGAAAACGGCGCGCCGCCGCTGAAATCATATCTTGAAAAAGGCGGCTACATGGCCCTTACAACCTTGAGGGCGGAAATCATCGCAGAAAGGGCGCAGCATAAAAAGCCACGAAATATCGAACTTGCGGAACTGATCAAAACCGAAAAAGACTCTGACCAGAAAGCCCGTCTGCAGGACATGCTTGCCTTGCCGCAGGCCTCCAGGGACATAATTAACGATGACCTGGGGATGGTGGCCGAGGCCGGATCAATACTTAAACTAAAATCAAACGAAGAATTCCTTGCGCAATATAACGCAAAGCCGGACACCAATAACCCACCGCCAAAGCATGCTACAATTTAGCCAGGAATACATAAGGAACTTCCTAAAGCCCTTCATTGCGAAGGTGCTCACCGACATGAGTGCCTGCGAAGAAAAAAGGGAGCCCATGTATCTGTATAAAATCCTGAACAACATCCAGCCGGACGAACGCGATAGAATAAACTTTGAAAACAAATACTTTCGCGGGACCCAGCCGGAAAACAGACCTTTCAGAAAAGAGGAGGAAGCCCCTTTCAGGAAGATGTTCATGGATCAGCTGGAGGATCAAGTAAAAATGCGCCGGCGCCTTTCGCAGCAGGCAGGCATGCGCGCCGCGCTGTTGCCCGATAAAGAGGCCGGAAGAACTTTCGGAAGCCATCAGGCGCTTACCCTCAACCTTGTGCGCCTTTCCTACCAGATGGCGCAAAATTTTGAAAAAGAAATCACTAAAGATAAATTAAAAGACGAGGGCGCTTACAACAAAAGAAACAAAGGAAAACTGGCCAGCGGCGAAATGAAACTCATCATTGCGCAGGACGGCAGCGGTACCAGAATAATGACGGAAGAAGAGGCCGCCGAAATGGCAAGAACCCATCCGGATGCTGCACTGATGCCGTTTCTTGAGCCGGGCCTATTGGAGAATCTGGAACGTACCGCGTTTGAAAAAGGGCTTGAGAATCCACCGGAGCCGACCACAATATCAGCAAAACCG
>JAHJEW010000040.1 GCA_018825335.1 Patescibacteria group bacterium
ATTTACATTATTAAAATCCCGCGTTGTAGGCGGGATTTTAGGGATATTTTTTCTGTAGACGTTAAATTACTGATTTTTGTAGTTTTCTATAGCTTTACCGACCTTGCTGTCCGATTTCAATTTCTCGATAAATAAGACGTTCTGCTTGTTTATTTCCATCCAATCTTCCGGCCCGTGTAATTCATTGCCCAATTTTAACAAAGAAACATCGGATTGGGTTATAAGGCTGTCTTCTGTTGGGCCGCCTTTTGACTGTAAGTAGTAAATGCCATTTAAAGTAAGTATTTTTTCATCTTCTGATGAGATTGCCCCGAAATAAACCTGCCCGTTAGTCAAAAAAACGGCATACACACCTTCTCTTGCAACACTTTTTACAGAGGGCTTTAAATAGTAAGAAGCTATATTTACGCCTAGCAAAAGCGCAAATAGTGCTATAAAAATGATTAAAGACTTTTTCCAGCTTAAATTCATAAAGCTATTCTATGGATTATAATCCTGCCCGACAATGATAAGGAAATCGCCTTTAAGAGGCAATTCCCCTTGTGGCGCAACCACTACCTCGGCATTTAGCGCATCTATCAAGGACTGCTCTGTTTGAGGGAAGCCGTCTTCACTATTTTTGATAATTATAGTTTTTTCATACCATTTTCTAATCTTTGCATCAGAAGGTTTTAAAACGTTCATTCCAATGGCTGTCAATTTTTCTGACATTGATTTGCCCATTCCTACCCTGCCGGATCCATTTCGGACTTCGATAACGGTATTTTCAACTTCTGCAACGTCAGTTGTGCCGGTTGCACTTACATCAACCGTTTCAGATGGCGGTGTTGTTTCCGATTCAACGATTGCTTCGGAAGAAGTGGCTTGCACGTTATTTATGCTGGTCTCATTCAATATAACGTCTTTGGCATAAGAATAAAGTACTGCTTTGTCCGGCCAAATCAACACGAAATCGCCGTTTTCAACATCTTTATAAAAAGTCGGATCTTGCAGGCTCAAAAGATAAGCGTTTTTTACCTCTGCAATTGTCGGCATTAATGCCTGATTGACTGCTGTATGCCGAGCTACTCTGGATATCAAATCCGATGCTGAAGGATTGTCCTTGATTATACTGTCAGATTGAATGACTATATCCTGATTGTCTGATTTTGCAGACGATATCCATTGTTTTATACCTAATGCAGAGGCGCTTAATAACATTATCCCTATGACAATATAAAAATACGCCGAAGGCCTTTTTGTATCACTTTCAGACTTATTTGTAGATTTTCTTATCATAACTGTTAGTAGAAATTCGACATCATTAATAATGATCTAGGATTGTAATTTTTATATCCATGCCATGCAAGTCAACGCTTTTTGACGAATTCGACGATTCAAGCAAATAAGCTGTCGGGGTTTCACTGCCTAACGTTTGTCTAATTATAACACGGGGTATTTTTTCTTCCACTATAGGGTGTATCTTGCAGAAGCGAAGAACTTTATGGAGAAGTATTTGCGGCAAACCGCATTATATTAATCCTTTATGGAAAACACCGGGTCCAACCGCGATATTTGATTCAACCGCTCATACCACGGGCGTATGGAAAATATTTTTTTAAAATTAATACAAAAGTAATGTTTCGAATTATCTAATTTGTCTCTATCGGGAGATTTTTGATAATTGAATTTTCTAATTCTGCGATACCTATTTCTTCGGTAAATAGATCGACTTCGCTCAATATAAGTTAATAAGATGGTTATTTGTCAGATTACCAAGAGTCACAAATTATCCAAAAAAGCCCGATCGGGCTTTTTTGGATAATTTGGAATTTCCTTAATATTACAGTGACCCTCTACTTTTTTACGTACTTTCAGGTGTAGGAGCTGGAGTTGGTTCGGGTTCTGGCGTCGGTGCCGGAGCTGGCGCAGGTTCAGGAGCTGGTGCCGGAGCTGGTTCTGGTGTCGCTGTCGGTTCTACAACGGGCGCAGGCTCGGGAGCCGGAGCCGGTTCTTCAACCGGTGCCGGAGCTGGTGCCGGAGCTGGTTCTGGTGTCGCTGTCGGTTCTACAACGGGCGCAGGCTCGGGAGCCGGAGCCGGTTCTTCAGCCGGTGCCGGAGCTGGTGCCGGAGCTGGTTCTGGTGTCGCTGTCGGTTCTACAACGGGCGCAGGCTCGGGAGCCGGAGCCGGTTCTTCAGCCGGTGCTGGTGCAGAAACTTCTTCCGTCGTTTCTTCTGCTGGCGGCGTCACTATTTCCGGCGAATAAAATTCCGGATGCTCCTCCACAATAAGCTCAATCGTGCTGGTTGTTCCATCACTAACCGTCATCTCCAAATCCTCGCCAGCAACTGCGTGCCAATTGAAGATCCTGTCATTCGACTGCGTTGCTGACAACTGAATCATAAAGCCTTTATCAGTAGTTTCAGCCACGCGATACATTGTATCCACGAAATCAAGCGGGGTTACTGTTACAATCGGCTGTGCAAGGTATGGCGTATTGAACCAAACTCGGACATAGGTCGATCCGGAAAGGATCTTGGCTTGGCCGGCTGAATCTTTTCCGACATAGAGCTGGCCTTTCACGATCGCATCTCCGTCGAACGTGGTTGAAGCTGCCACAGGAGCCGCCGGCTGTAACGAGAGTAGATTCACCGTATTCTGCAATGACCACAGGGTCGAAGAAACTCCCACGATCAAACCTTGCTGTTCTTTGATAGCATTAACGGTCGCGGCGATCAAAGCGAACGAATCCAAGCTTCGAGGAGTCACGCCATCGCGCTCATAAGCTGCGAACTTCGGATCAACAGCCGCAACCTCTTCTGCGATCAAACCTAGCTTCACAGTATCATCAAGATTGTTGTATACGAATGTAACCGGCTGGAGCTTCATGACTTCCGCGAGTCCAATGGTCGAGGTTGTGATATCGTGCTTAAAGCGAGCGGAAGAAACCGTGCATGATCCCGAACTATCGAAGCGTAATGTACCGCTAGTGGAAATACACACTGCGTCGTCGCCGGCTAATGCAGTCGTCATGTTACTGATGTTCACTTCACTGCTAAAGAATGC
>JAHJEW010000005.1 GCA_018825335.1 Patescibacteria group bacterium
AGGTATCCGGCGATGGCTGGGGCGGGAATTACGTCTTTGGTTACCGGTTTTGTGGGTGGGGCGGCTGAACTTGTTGGCGGAGTTGGGAAGATTGTGGGGAATCCTTTAGGCGCGATTGAGGGGATTGGGGCGCTTTTGACGATAAATAAAAATACGGGTGAAATTGGCGACACCGGAATGGCGGGGCAAGCGTGGAAAGGTCTTGGGAAGGCTTTGATCTCCTATGAAGAGTTTGAGGAGGGACATGTTGGTACGGGGCTTGGTAAGGTGGGCGCGAATATTCTTTCACTTTTCATTGGAGGCGGATCGGGATCCGCGGGTGAAGCGGCGGCGGCCGCATCCAGGCTGGCACGGGCGGAAAAGGTTCTGGCGGCCGGAGAAAAAGCGGGGATGCTTACGGGGCGCGTGGCGGAGGCGACGACGTTTATGAAAGTTTTTGGAACTGAAGTTGGGAAAAAACTTACTTTCCGTGGCAGCGGGGATGCTGTGCGCGCGGCTGATTTGGCAAAGGCCGCGGAGGGATCTTTAAAAGCTTTGAAGGCGGTTGAGGGGGCTGGAAATACAGCGGGCATGGTTGATCGCGGGGCCACCGCTCTCAAGAATGCGGAGAGAGTTGAGGGGGCGGCGGGGGTGGCAAATAAATTTAAGGCCGCCGAGGCGGAAAATCTGGCAAAGCTTGCGAAACAATATGCGGATAAATTGAAAAATAAATATGGCGACAATATTCCGAATTCCGCGTCTGAAAGGCTTGCTGCAATGGAGAGCAAAGCATCCGCTGCTAAGATTGCTGCGGAAAATGCATCGCAGGCGGCAAATTTTGCTCGGGAAGCGGCAAGTCAGATGAGAGACGCTCAAAGGGTTATTAAAGAAGCGGCCGCCGCGGAAAAAGCGCTGGGTGCGGCGGAGGGAGCTACTAAGGGAGCATTAAAAGCGAAAGCGACGGCCAAAGCGGAAGCGGCGGCGGCCGCGGTTGACGATGCAATTACGGCCGCGGAATGGGCTGAACAGGCGGCGCTGAAAGTGGGAAAAACCAGTCCCGCGCTGAATCTGGCCAAAAGTCTTTTTTATAAATTTCCGGGTGGAAAGCAGGCTGCGTCGCGCGTCGCCATGGTGGAAGGGGTTGGTGGAAAAACTTTGTCCGTATTGCGCGGAGTTGTAAGCGTGCCGGCGCGAACCGCGCTGGAAGCTGCGAGATTTACGCTTCGGGCGGGCAAGGCCGTACTGTATGAAGTGCCTGTAGGGCTGCTTAAAGGCACGGGGCGGCTTCTTAAGGCTTTGCCGGAACTTACGCGTCTGACTTGGGGCAAAGCTTGGGGCAAAGGCGGGGCGGCGCTTGCGCTTCGCATGCAAAAAGTCGGGCGCGCGCTTAAAATTATGGAAACGGACGGTGGAAAAATCGCGGAACTGACCGATGTAATGGCCGGAAAAGTTTTGGGCCGCACCGCCGAGGTTGATAAAATTCTAGCGGGGATTAGGGGCGATGCTTCGTTATCATCCAGATTTAAAAATGTGGAGTGGGATAAGGTTGCAAAACTGATCAAGGAAGATCCATCCCTTACAGATCTATGGCATGCGTATCCCGAGGTGCAGGCGGTGGTTCAAAATAGGGCGCTTTTGAGACTTATGGAAGTGGATAAAGAGGCCGCGATTGCGCTTTCACGCATTATGGAGTCGTCGAAAACACTTATGGAATGGAGCGCGTACGATGAGCGCGTGGCGGTGGTTATTGATCGTATTTTTAAAAAGGGTATGTATCCGGTGGTGGCCGCGAAGCCGGGATTCCTTAAGAGAATTTTTGGCAGGAAGGAAAAGGTCACGGAGGCTGCGGCGGCAGGCGCAGCAGAAGGGGCCGCCAAAGTTACATATTTGAGAAAGGCGGGCGAGGGAGAAAATCTGGCTCATCTTTATGAATATAGAAATACAAAGATCGTATTATCCGAAAAAGATATTGCGGCGAAGGCCGATGAGATTGCCGCGGAGCTTAGAAATAAAGACGGGTTTAAAGCACCCGAAGGAGCGGCAGCGGAAAAGGCATGGGCCGAGGCCAACTGGAATAGCGCCATCAAGTCACTCTCCGAAGAAAGGTTTGCCGCGGCTAAAATGGAGGTTCAGTTTTTGGAAACTGTTGGGAAAGAACATCATTATATTTACAGGGATCAGGAGATTGTGTTAACGGAGGAAGCTATTGCGAAGAAGGCCGAAGAGATTGCCCCAGAGGCGCCGGGCGCGGTGCCCGAATCAAACTGGGACAACGCCATTAAGATGCTTCTGGATGAAAAATTTGCCGTGGCGGAAGGTATTGTAAAAATGGGAGTGGCGGCGAAGGAATTTTCTGAAGCGACTGCCCGCGCCGAAGCGGCTGCGGCGGCGGCCAAGGAGGCTGTCGCAGTTGGTAAATCAAAAGGGTACATGGTTGGGCGCTATATGCGCAATCGCATGAGTCAGGCAAAAAACTGGTACGCGGAATGGAAAGCGCGACCGAGCAATAGTTTGAAACAGCGCTATGAGAAAATACTGACCGAGCAATCCGCACTGCTTGTTGCAATGACCCGCGGTTATGAAGGGATCAGGGGTGGATCCATTGAAGACCGGATTAATGACATTGATGCGCGGATTGTGGCGATTGAAGGAATGGCGACTTTACCGCCGGATGTGAAATTGCCGGCGGATGTTGAGGAAATATTGAGTAATGCCAAAGAAAAAGCGGAGGCTAAGGCGAAGCCGGCGGGTGGACGGGCTGTTTTACCTGATATTCCGGTAACTGG
Organism: Patescibacteria group bacterium; assembly: GCA_018825335.1. Taxonomy (GTDB): domain Bacteria; phylum Patescibacteriota; class Gracilibacteria; order UBA1369; family UBA1369; genus JAHJEW01. Next base: position 2,766 of record JAHJEW010000005.1, read on the forward strand.
AGGTGGTGGTGAGGTGGTGCCGGTGCCGGTGCCGGTGCCTGTACCGGGGCCTACTCCCGAACCTGCGCCGAAACCTACTCCCGAGCCCGTGCCGGGCGGTGGTGGCGAGGTAGTGCCGGGCCCCGCGCCCAGGCCAGCGCCGTCCACGGTTCCGGGTACCGAGATAGAAATCGAGGCGGCCGACAATATCTCTGAAGATATCAAAAAGGCTGTGAAGTCAGGGATAAAAAAGGCTTTGGGTAAGAAATATAAGAATAACAGGCCTGTGCGGGCGGATGATATAAGGGAGCAGATTCAGCGACGTTTTAGCTACAAGCGTACAGATGATAAATACGCGCAGGCGATTGCAGATGTGCCCGAGGGGAAGATTTTACTGAAATCGATGGGTTATGAGATTTCTTTGGAAAAAAATCCCGAGGGCGTTGTTGATGTTTGGGTTACGAAGAAAAAGACTTAGGGCGGTGCATTGAATATAAGAAGAGGTAGGCTTGGACTAATTGCCTTTTTGTGTTATAATTATTTGATATTTTATGGCTCAAATTTATGCCGGAAATGCCGCTGCGACAACTTGGGGTGAGGATTGATAACGGCGAGGAGGTTAAGCCGATTGATGTTGAAAAAGCGTATGCGGATGAGATGGTGGTTATTAAGGAGCGGTATGAAGCGCTGGGGAAAACCGGTGATTCGCCCGAGGTTAAGCGGTATATGGAGAGGTTGGGCAAGACGCGGAACCGGCTTTTGAATCAGCTTAAGGAACTTGAAGAGGCCAGGAAAAAGGCCAAGACCGATGTTAAAGCGGAGACTTTGCATTTGCGGAAGCGGTTTTTGCGCGAGGTTAACGATTCGATTGCGATGCGGACAGAGGTGGATAAAGACACGGAGGCGGAGGTGAAACGCCGCGAGCGGCTTTCCGCCGCGTTGAAAAGCGCGGAGTCCGCGACCGATCCGGGCGCGGACGGAGCGGCGATCCCCGACTATGAAGGCTGGGGAATCGGCAATAATCTTACCGATGAAAATTTTAATAATGCTACGCGCTGGACACTTTCCGGCTGGCTGACGGCGTTTAAAATGCGCGGGGATGATTTTGCGTCGGAACAGATGAATAAGGCGGCGGGGATTTATGAAAAATCCGATGAAGGTTGGACCACTTTTGATGCCGCTTTGAAGTACGATGAAATGGTGGATGGCATGAATATGAAACCGCATCTTGCGGCTGTTGCGGGCTTTGATCTGGCCGCGGAGAGCGCGGGGTTTTTGGCGGGGTATCTGGCGGTCGCGGAATCGCAACTTAATAAAGATCAGGCGGAAAAGTATAAATCTTTTTTGATCACACATGTTGGGACTTTGAGCGATAAGCTTAAGCACAAGGTTAAAGTCGGGGATGATGAGAGGTATGATTATGACAAAGGGCGATTTCAGATTGATGCTCTTAAGTCCGTACTGACGCCGGGGGAATGGCTGGATAAACAAAAGGAGGCCGGGGATCGGTTTACATCCATTCAAAGAAGGGCGGAGGAAGTTGCCAAAGGGTTGGAATTTAATTTTAGTGATCCGTGGCTGCGCACGTTTCTTGGCAAAAGCGCGGATGATATGACTTTTGGGGATACGGCGGATATGGATAAGGCGGAGGAAACCATTAACGCGCAGGCGGCGGGGAAGTTGAAGGAGTACAAAGACGGGCTTGATGGCGCGCATTTCAGGCTGTCAGAGAAGATGGCGGCGCTTGAGGAGAAAAATAAGCCTTTGAAACATTTTTCGGATGAGCAGATTGATGTGATTAAAAAGCAGATTGATGATGCAAAGGAGGGAATAGGGAAAATCAGTGTAAGCCCGGATGATAGTTTTGACGAAATGGTTAAGTCGATGGAACAGATTAAGACTTCATTGAATTATATGGAGTCTGTTTCGGTGAGGATCGGGGAGATGGATAAGGAGATTGATGAAACGAAGCGGAAGATGGAGGAAGATGAGCGGAAGAAAAAGGAGGCGCAGGAGGCGGCGAGAAAGGCTGCCGCGGCGGCCGGTGGCGGAGCCGGTGTTGGGACGGTCGCCGGTGTAGGCGGTGAAAAAACGGGCGTGGAAATTAAGGAAGATGTTGGCGAGCGCGAGAAATTCGTTAAAGAAAAAAATCTGGATGAGCGGCTTGTTGGAACGGATTATCATTATTCGCCCGGGTCGCCGGAGTATAGGGTGGAAGACGGCTGTCCGGCTTTGAATTTTAAAAACGCGGATGTGCAAAAGCTGGTCGGCGATAAATTGAATCGTTACTTTAAGGGCCTGGGCAAGCGGTTTTTTAATGATGAGATTAGCGCGAAAATGTCCGAGCTTATGAAAAAACCAGACTATAATTTTGGGATGGTTTACGATTTCATTGTTGCAAATAAAGATAGAATGAAGCCGGAGGTTGCCATGGAGTTGGGTCGGCTTGGAAAGGTTATGGATCTTTTTTCGCGCGCGCTGACCGAATCGACCATGAAGTTTGATACAAGGCCGTCGGCGGAAGATCTTGAATCGGAATATAAAAAGGTTTTTGTTCCGGCATGGGAGCGGGCGGTGATTGATTTTGACGATATTGTGGGGGACATCGGCGAAAAAGTGGTCGCTGCAGAACATGGCGAAATTCCGGCGGAATTGCGATTTTTGGGCAAGAGCCCGTATCCGGAATATGAAGGCGCGCTGCGGAAACTGGCGTTTCACGGGGATGATCCGGAGGGGGTCGAGTTTAACTTGCCGTATGCGCAGGGGACCTGGATTTATTGCGGTTTTAAGCGCGAGGCGGGGGGCGGTTACAGGCTGAATTATGAGAACGGATTTTTACATTTCAACAGCATTGAAGAGGCCGCGAAGAATATAAATGACGGACTTTTTCATCGTCACTATATGGACGGGGTGCTTAAAAACGATGAGGTTTTCGAGCGGTATGAGGACGAGATCGGGACTTTGGACAAAAATGAACCCGGCGACATGCCGCGTTCCAGGCGGATGGAGCTGGACTGGACTAATCCGGACGCGCAGGTTTCCGTGATCGCGTACCCGCATGGAAGGATCGGGTACGTTGTTAAAAGGGAAAATGTTGGGCCACTTGGTGAGAATTTTAGAATTATGTTCGCCGAAAGTATTCCTGATTTTGCGCGGCAGTTAGCGCATCTTCGCAAGTGGGCGGAGGGGGATGAGCATGGCAGCAGGCCCGGAGTTGAGTCGCGCAAAGAGACTTTGTTTGACGCGATTACCAATCCATACACGTTCAGGGCGGAAAAAGTGGAGGCGCAGATCGGGCACGTGGAGAGATTTGAGATTATGGAAGGCGAGGTTGTACGTATGCGTTTGAAGTGGGGTGCGGAGGTCGGCGGGGGCGCGGGTGAGGCGGTTTTGGCGGTTTGGGTAGAGGAAAACGGGGATTTGAAATATTCGCTGAACGGCCCGGCGGGAGGGGGCGCGGGAGTGAAGGTTGAAAATATCCGGGAAATTTTTCAGAAGGTGGCGGCTGCCAGGCGGGCGGGTGAGGCGGGTTTGCCGCGCGAATAGGTCTTAATGACTGTTCCATTAAATAAAAAGAGCCCTACGACGAGGGCTCTTTTTGGACGTTACCGCCAGCCTTGAGAACTGGCTATATTGTAGCAATATTGCATGAATATGAAAACATTTTATTGTTTTTTTATTTTTTGATAATGTTGGTCATTTAAACTCCATTTTGCCGATGATGCGGGATCAGGATGGTTCCATCGCCAGCCCTGAGAACTGAGCGGTTGGGGTTCGATTCCCCATCATGGTTCCACCATCATCGGCTTTGAAGGTGCTTTTTGAACCAGTCCGCCGCGAGGTCGGCAACCTGTTCGAGCGTGCCCGGCTCTTCGAATAAATGTGTTGCTCCGGGGACAATTTTCAGTTCTTTGACTTTGACGGATTTTAAGAGGTCGAAAGCTTTTTGATTCAGTTCGATTACTACGTCATCGTTGCCGCCGACTATGAGAAGGGTGGGCGCAGTGACTTTGGGCAGCGATTTGTCGGCAAGGTCGGGGCGGCCGCCGCGTGAGACGACCGCGGATATTTTTTTGCCGGGTTTAGCCGCCGCCGCGAGAGCGGCGGCGGCGCCCGTGCTGGCGCCAAAATATCCCAATGAGAGATTCTTCGCTTCCGGCTGTTTTAAAAGCCATCCGGTCGCCGTTTCCAGTCTTTCGGTCAGCAGGTCTATATTAAAGCGCGTGCGATAGATTTCATCCTCTTTTTCGGTGAGTAGATCGAAAAGCAGGGTTCCAATTCCTTTTTTTTGTAAAACTTCCGCAACAAAATTGTTGCGCGGGCTTAACCGGCCGCTGCCGCTCCCGTGGGCAAAAAGCACGATCCCGCGGGCGTTTTCGGGGACTACAAGCATCCCTTCAAGTGATACGGAATCAGCGGGAATTTTCACCTGCATGTCGATTGATTTTATGTTTTTCGTCTTTGATGGCAAATATGGGTTAATGTTCCGCAATTAAATTTTTGATAATTTTTATCATTACCTGTTTTTCTTTCGGCTTACTTTCGGCTACCAGAAGTGCTAATGCCGTTAAAGCGTTGTCATTGATTTTTCGTTCACCGGATTTTTTGAAAAGATAATTCGTCTTATCCAAAAAATAAACAAAGAGGAATGAAGCGGTTCTTTTGTTGCCGTCCGTAAACGGGTGATCTTTTATAATTAAATAAAGTAAATGCGCCGCTTTGTCTTCAATGGCCGGATAAAGCTCTTTTTTGGCAAATGTCTGATACAATCCCTTGATAATGCCTTCAAAAGCGCCACCTCTTTTTTGTCCGAATAAATCTCCCGCTTCTTTTTTGGCGATCAGTTCCTTTTTTAATTCGGCTGTTATTTCCTCGCAATCCGTGTATTTTAAGACAAATTTTGATTTTTCCCCTTTTTTGTCCGCCAGCTTTCCCGTGTCGTATCTTTCAAGCAGGGAAAGAGTTTTTGAGTAATCCCCAAGTAAATTAAGTATTTCCGCTTCCCTCCCGGAAAGTAATTTTTTCTTGGATTGTTTTTGTAAAAACAAAACCGCCGCCCGCAGTTCGTGAAATTTATTTCGAGCTTCAGTAAGTCTTTTTTCGTTTATTGCGTAACCTTTGATCAGATATTGTTTTAGAATCCCGGTGGCCCAATGACGAAAATGAATGGCGCGAGCTGAATTTGTACGATAACCAACAGCTAAAACCACATCCAGGCTATAAAATTCCACAGGTTTGTCGGAATTTGCAATGTGCATTTTTTGCACATTGCTTTTTCTATCAACTTCCCTGTCGGTAAAAATTTTATTGATATGCCTGGTAATTACCGATCTTTCCTTGCCGAAAAGCAACGCTATTTCGTTTTGATTGAGCCAGACCGATTCGTTTTTGAATCGCACCTTTAATTCGACCTCGTTTTTAGCGGTTTTGTAAATTACTATCTCACCCTTTTTCAGGTTATTTTGCTTCATAATTTATTTCAATGATTTGCCGATTATTTTTTTGACGGCCTCGTAGGCATTTTGCGGCTCGTATAAGCCAATACCAGAATGGTTTGTAAATTATTTCACGCGCGGGGGCGTAGTTTATTCGTTGTCCGCCGAATTTCAGTTTGAACTCCGTGACGCCGGCCCAGGGATGGGGTTTGGAGGGCGCACTCCGCTCCGCTTCGTGCGTGGGGGCGATGCCAAAGAGGTCGTAGGTTTCGTAGCCGGCGGCTTTGGCGTCCTGCATGATTTTCCAGTGTAGAAGATACGGCGCCATTACGTTTCTGTCTTCGCTTGAAGAGGCCCCAAAATAGTATGTAGCTGTTTTGTTGAAGTAGGTGACTATGGCGCCGGCGATGGGCTTGCTGTTGTATCTGGCGAGGTATAGTTTCGCGCTTGCTGCTGCATTTTTTTGTGGGTCGAAAATTTCCAGCATGTCTTGGTAGAATTTTTTTGGATGGCCGCTGAAGTGGTCGCGGCCGGTTGTCTGCGTGAAGAGATTGTAAAATTCTTGAATGTTTTTTTGGAGGTTTTCGGCGGTGCATTCTTCCACGGTGACTCCGTGTTTTTGCGCCACTTTAATGTTGTATCTGCCTTTTGGCTTCATTTGGGCCAAGATTTGGTCTTCGGATTTTGTTAGATCGATTAAAAGTGTGCTTTCGGGTTGGTAGTGGGCGTGGGCGGTTCGGGTTTTTGGGATTTTTTTGAGATTGGTGTCGTCCTGCAATAGTGGCGGATCGAACCTGAAAAAAACTGCTTTTTCTTCTTTGGCGATTTGGCTTATTTTTGCGAAAATTGCCGCTGTTTGCTCTTTATTGGAATAGTCCACAAGCGGTCCGCGCGGGCTGTATAGCCAGCATTTTCCAAACGGGAGAGACTGGCGGATTATGAGCGCGGATGCGATTATCGGACGATCACCTTTAAGGTCGAGTGCCTCGATGGCCCAGAATTTGTCGCGGCCGGGCGTTTTAGTCTGGAACTCGCCCCATTCCCGCAGCTGGTGGATTGTTCCCAGCGGGTGGTTTTGTACGAATTTGTCGAAGTTTTGCGGCATGTGCGAATAGTAGCATATTTTACGTGTTCCCACTTTTACGCGGCCTTAAATCCTCTATTGACGAAAACTAATAACGCACTCGCAAAGCCTGTCTCTACACGTATGAAATGGGTTCGAAACTGCATTGCCGCCACACTTCTCGCGGCCGGATCAGGCATTGGCTGCGCACCTACAACCCTTTCAGGGGCATCGATACAGGCGCCAACACAAGAATTATCGCCATTACAGGAAGCCGCAAGTCGCATGCGTGTATTGCACAACGGCGGTAAATACGTGAATTTGGATCAACTAACCACTCCGGGCTATAGCACACTGTTTGTTTTCACCACTCCCTGGTGCGGCCCCTGTCGCGAACTGAAAGACCGCACTCCATATATTTTAGAAACCAGAAAACAACTGAAAATAGTATTCATTGAGGCGGCTGCGCATCCAAATGAAGATACCGATTCAGAGGTCAGGGCGCAGATAATTAAACCTCTCGGCCTGAGGACCGACCTGATACCGGTGGGAGCACTATACGATTCCAACGGTGAGCTACAAGAACGTTTGGATGACGTTTATGAACGCGCAATTGATAAAGCTCTGGGAAAAACCAACGTGAAGTTTTGATTCTAATAAGCAGCAGCAAATTACAGTATATGAGTCCTGCCTGTGCGACAGGCTGCTGATCAGACGACCGGGAATCAGTCTGCTGAACTGGCTGCCCCGTACATCCTGCCAACAAAAAAAACAGTGCCACGGCCTTCTTTTAAGTATTTTTGGATTGGGCATGGGAAAAACGGCTATAAAATGGTATAATATTAGGATATTTTTGAACCCTTCTATATGGATGATCGGCCAAAAAAAGAGGAGATGCTGCGTAGCGAGATTGCGCGCTGCATTCTCATGGAAGTGGAGGATAAGGATTTTTGGCTTGAACAGGCCGACACTTTGCCAGCCGCTCTGCTTGACAGGGTGATTGATGCCGTCAGGGAACAGAATTCCAAAGTGGATGCGTATCTGGATGCGGCTTTGAAGGATGATAAAGATCACAGGTATCTGGCTGAATTAAAAGAGAAAATCAAGAAGGCCAAAGCCGCCGCTTTTGCCATGGATGAAAAAGGCGAGAAAGCCGGCGCCGAGGAAATGTTGAAAAAGGAACTTGGTAATTTGTAATTTTTTTAAGCGATGCCCGAGCAGTTACATGGAAAAATAGATACCACCCAGCGCGAGATCGAAGCGCTGAAGGGGCCCGAGGCCGCCAAGGCGGAAATTGCTAAGTACCGCAGTACGTATATTGACGCGGTTAATGGCGGGCAGCAGGCTCTTAAGGCGGCCGAGGGTCAATTGAAATCGCCCGAAGCCAAAGCTTTTTTGCAGAAATCTTCAACTGAAATTGCGGGAACTTTGGGCTCTATGGTCGAAAGAGGCAGGCAGATTATTCAGGCTCATGAGGGACTGAAAAAGGGTGAAAAACCGGCGGCTGCTCCCTCTTTGGCCGATTTGAGCGGTGCTTTGAGCGGCAAGCTTTCAGGGCTTAAGGCGGCGATTGAGAGTTTTCGCGCGCTTGAAGAAATCGCGGAAGAAGAAAAGAAAATAAAAGATGAAAACGATAAATTGAATGAAAGTGACGGGTCGGTTTTGCCCTCTACAATCATTGAATCCAAAAATAAATTTACCGGGACTCTAAAGGGCCTTGAGGCGAAATTCCTTGTCAGCGGCGAGAGCAAAAGTTACGCGGATAAACTGCGTACGGATCATACCGATCTATATAATGCAATTAACTCTGAATCTGTTGCGCTGACTTCCGCGCTTTCGGATCAGATGATTGTGGAAAATCTCTCGAAAGAGATAGCGACGCTTAAGCAGCTGACGGCGGCGTATGAAAAAGATCCGTCGCCCGACAATCTGCAAATTGCGCGAGACCAATTGGCCAAATGTGATCCTGAAAAAGTTCACTCGGACGTGTTTGGCGAAACCAACAAGGAAAGTGCCATAACGTACGAAGGCAAATTTTATCAACACCTGTGGCAAAATATTTATAGTCCCGCGAAATCTGATTTTGAAAAAGCGGAAGGGGTTTTTCAAACCGCCGGAGCGGATGACGCGCGTGAAAAATTGAAAGGAATTGAGGAGGCGATTAACGAGCTGAAAGATAAAATTGCCGAGTATACAAAAAAATCGAATGACATCAATGCGCGCTGGCCGGACGTTAAGGATGCCGATCGTAAGGCTTATTTCGCTCTCGAGCAACAGCTACTTAGCGGGTTTTCCGCTGCAAAGGCGCTGATTCAGGGCATTGACGCCGACGTTAAATCCGGGAAAATCGGCGGAGGTTATTTTGATAAAGAAATGCAGGCGGTGGAATTACAGATTAAGAAAATCGAGGGGTATAAGCGGGAAAGAAATTTGAAAGACCATCTGGTGAAAGACAAGCTGTTGAAATATGTGAGCTTTGAGGACGACAAGGATGGCGTGCGCGTGGCCAGGTTCAGCAAAGATTTTGACAACATTAAAACCTGGGAGGACTACGACAAGATTCTTCTGGCCATTCACAGCCATTTCGATGAGTCGAAAAACGAAGTGAAGACCGAAACGGATAAGGCTCTTATTGATGCCAAAATTAATCAGGGGAAAGCAGGGGTTGACGCGCTTAAAGAGCAGCTTGGGCCGAAGTCGGAAAAATATTTTGACGGACTTGAGAAGTTCAAGAACCGCAATTTCAAGGGCGCGATGGAGTCGTTTAAGGCTTATGCATCCCAATCTTTTACCCCCGAAGAACTGAAACTACATTCGGCTTTTATTGAAAATGCAAAGGAGATGATGTCGACCTACGAAAAGTCCGCCGACTACTATGAAGGTCTAAATGCGCTTAAAATGGACGATCCCAAAGAGGCCGTGCGACTTTTGAACAAATATTTGAATACCGCACTGAAGTTTCCGGCGGCGGAGCAGGCGCTTCATGCGGAGCAGATTCAGGCGGCGCAGGAGGCTTTGAAAAAGGTCGGGCTGTCACAGCTTAATCTTCTCGATGATATTCTTGATGATATTAAAGGTCTTCGCCTGGCCAGAAACCGGCTCGTTGGGAATCCGGAACTTGAGCCGGATGAAGGGTTTGAATCTTCGGCCATTATGAAAAGATTTGATGCTTTGCGCGACGGTCTGGCCACCGGAAAGGTTACCGATTTCTACGGCGAATACGCAAAATTAAAAGTGGAGGTGGAGACCGCTGTGAATGAGAAGGGTATTTCGCAGGACAAGAGTTTGTTTAAAAAAATGGACGGTCTTTTTGAGGCGATTAAGGGGAAAGATCCGATGGTGAAGCAAAAAGAGCTGGTGAAGTTTGCAATGGAGGTCAGGGATAATCGCGACTATGGGCTGGCGCGAAAGTATCTGGAGTACGCGCTGGAAGATGTTTACAAGGAATATGCCGCGCAGAAGCCTCCCAAAGTAGACCGCGAAGATGTGCGTAAAAAAATGTTGAGTGATCCGAATATTACAGGGTGGATCATGACTAACGCTCATGCGCAATATCTGGAGATGAAGAAAAGCGGGAATACGATGGGCCTGACTCTTGAGGATATCCAACAGAGGCTTTTGAACCGCAAGCTGGATGAGGCTTACAGAGGTGAGCTTAGACGCG
>JAHJEW010000041.1 GCA_018825335.1 Patescibacteria group bacterium
CAGCCAAGAGTCTGGATGTAGTACTTCATGGAGGTGATATTTTAGCTGCACGCGCACTCCGCTTCGCTGCGTGCGTGCTGGTGGTCCCGGCGGGAATCGAACCTGCATCTAAGCCTTAGGAGTGCCTTGTTCTGTCCATTGAACTACGGGACCAAATTTTATTTATGCAAGCTGAGGCTCAAGCACAACGCACTCTGTCTGGTCTTCTTTGAGCGCGCCGCGGCCCGAAATAGAAAACTTTGGTATTGGAGTGACCGCTGTTCCTCCCGCCAGTTTCAGGAACGCGTCGGCGGTCTGGAGTTCTCCGGTGGAACCCGGCACTGCGAAATTCATTGGGATTATGCATCTCGGCTCGATTTCCTCCACGATTTTGTGCGCCATTTCCGGTCCGGCACCTGCGGTTCCTCCAACCGAAATCAGCAGAATGTCCACGTCTCCTATCGACTCAACAAGTTCGTCCGTAATATCTTTTCCTGTGTCTTCCATGTAGCAGATGCGCGTATCATCGCCGACCATCGTAAAGAAAAAGCCTTTTTCGCCCTGAGATTTTTTTGCGGTGAGTACAATTCCGGAAACTTCGTATTCGCCCGGCCAGTCAATAACTTTGGTTTCACCCTGAACCGCTTTCAGATTGTCGTTTCCTTCGCTACTTCCGGTGATAATGGTAAGCGCCCCTTTCAGCGCCGGCAGTTTAAACCCCTTTTCTTCCCTGTACGGATTAATAATCGCGGTCGCGCTTTTGGTTTTGATGGTAAAACACGAATTACCATGCCAGATAATGTCCATATTGTTTGATTTATTAATTTATTTGTTAATGGTGTTTGCTTCGCAAACTTCAATGCCTGTTTTATTAGCGTGCTGGCGCACGCTGGATCTCGCCAATGCGAGATCGGGTGGATGATACTGTATTTTTTTATGATTGTAAATTCTGTGCGGACATATTACGCTGTTAGAGGTTTTTTCCCGATCTTTAAACTTTGATATTATGTCCAAGATAACCGATATCCGGGCACATGAGGTGCTTGATTCCAGGGGTAATCCCACCATTGAAGTGAAGGTGACAACGCAGTCCGGCAACGGCAGCGCCATTGTTCCAAGCGGCGCTTCCACCGGCGTGCATGAGGCTTTGGAGCTAAGGGACGGGGATAAATCCCGCTACGGCGGGAAAGGTGTGCTAAAAGCATGCGCGAATGTTAATGGTCCTTTGAAGGAACTTCTTTTGGGGAAGGATGCGTCTGATCAAAAAGCGGTTGATGAAGCAATGATCGGTCTTGACGGCACGCCCAATAAAAGCAAGATGGGGGCCAATGCGATTTTGGGTGTTTCGATTGCCTGTGCCCGGGCCGGCGCGGCTGAACGCGGCATATCTTTATATAAATATTTGAATATGGATGCTGTGACTTTGCCCGTTCCAATGATGAATATTTTAAACGGAGGTAAACACGCGGACAGCGGACTTGATATTCAGGAGTTTATGATTATGCCCGTTGGCGCGCCATCTTTCAGAGAGGCGCTGCGAACGGGCGCGGAAATTTTTCACACTCTGGGCGGTCTTCTGAAAGATGCCGGGTACTCAACGACTGTTGGAGACGAGGGCGGCTACGCGCCGAAACTTGCGCATCAGGACATGGCGATTGAGTTTATTTTAAAAGCGGTTGAAGTCGCTGGATACAAAGCGGGAGACGATATTTTAATTGCCATGGATCCCGCGGCGTCGGAGTTTTTTGACAAAGATAAGGGCAAATATATGTTTAGGGTAAAGGGCGAAATGCATGAGATGTCTTCCGCCGACATGATTGGCTTCTGGAATGAATGGATTGCGAAGTATCCGATTATTTCCATTGAAGACGGACTACACGAAGACGATTGGGCGGCGTGGAGCGATATGACAGCGCAAATGGGTGACAAGCTGCAGATTGTCGGAGACGATTTTCTGGTTACTTCGGTGGAGCGTTTAAAGAAGGCGATAGAGCAAAAAGCTGCCAATTCAATTCTAATCAAGATGAATCAGATCGGCACGCTGTCTGAAACGATTGATGCCATTAATCTGGCTCACGAAAGCGGTTGGACAACTGTGGTTTCTCATCGCAGCGGAGAGACGGAAGATACCACTCTTGCGGATTTGGCGGTCGCCATGGGGCCGGGGCAGATTAAAACCGGCTCTTTAAGCCGCAGTGATCGCGTGGCAAAATATAATCAGCTTCTACGCATTGAAGAGGAACTTGGAGATAAAGCTGTTTTTCCGGGCCGCAAAATATTTTCTCAAATTAAAATGTAATGATGAAAGATTTAAAACAGAGTGATGTTCGTAAATTGTATCCGCGCCGGGCGCCGGATTCGCACAAAGGCATGAACGGCCGCGTAATGGTGGTTGGAGGCAGCATTGAATATTACGGCGCGCCAATGCTGGCGGCGCTCGGCGCTCTTTACGGCGGCGCGGACCTTGTGCATCTGTTTGTTCCCGAATGTAATTTCAATGTTTCAAGAAGCATATATCCCGACTTTATCGTACACAGCTTCCCCGGCGATTATCTTGACATGAAAGCCATAACTCCTGTTATCGACTTCTCAAGAAAGTGCGACGCAATCCTGATCGGGCCCGGACTCGGGGAAAGGGAGGAAACCGGCGAGGCGCTTTTGAAACTCGTGAAAGGGCTTGAGATTCCAACGGTTCTGGACGCCGCCGCAATTCAGGTTTTTCAGAAAATTCACGAGGTCCCGTCGCAGCAGATTGTGATCACTCCTCATCATAACGAATTCGAAACACTGACCGGAAAAGACATTAAGATTTCCGGATCGCTTTCCAATAAGGTTGTTCTGCTGCGCACACTGGCAACGGATCTGAAAATCAATATTTTGCTTAAAGGCCCGACCGATCTCATCGCCTCGGAAGACGGCGAGGTAGTCAGCAACTGCACCGGCAATGCCGGCATGACCGTCGGAGGCAGCGGGGACGTACTTTGCGGCCTTGTTACCGGTCTTATCGGGCAGGGGGCCACGCCTTTCGCGGCCTGTCAGGCGGCGGCTTGGGTTCTTGGCCGCGCGGGCGACGAGCTGATGAAGATGAAAGGCTACAATTATTCCGCTTCCGATCTGGCGTTTGAAATCCCTTATGTGGCGAGGGGGTTTCTTTCCTAGATTTTCATGTTACGACCCGTTATGCGAAAAGTTTTTTTTCAGAATGTTCAGGCTTACCAGTTCCATCTGCTGCAGAAGTTTTCCGATCAGGTTTCTCATGCGGTTTTTTCGCGTAACGGCGGCGTGAGCAGCCCTCCGTATGACAGTCTGAATGTGCGCTATGGCATTGGTGATTCTCACTCAAATGTGGATGAAAATCGTAAAATAATTCTAAAAGTGCTGGGATTTAAACGGCTTGTTTCGGCCAATCAAACGCACGGTAAAAATGTTCTGATTGTGGATGATGAGTTCCTGAATTTTCAACCCGCCGGCGTGGAGCCCGATGATATTGACGCATTTGTAACCGATGCGCGCGGTGTCGCTCTAATGATTCAGGTGGCGGATTGTCAGGCGATTTTAATGTACGATCCGAAAAAACAGGTCGTGGCGGCCGTTCACGCCGGATGGAAAGGGCTTGCCGCGGACATCAGCGGTGAAACTCTTACGGTAATGCGCATGAACTTCGGCTGTAATCCGGCCGATCTGCTTGTGTGTATTTCACCTTCCCTTGGGCCGGAAAGCGCGTTTTTTTCCAATCCGGAAGAGGAGCTGCCTTCTTCTTTCGCTCCTTTTATCGATTCACAAAAACGTGTGGATTTATGGGAATTCAGCACTACACAGCTTCAGTCCCACGGGGTAAGGAAAAGAAATATTGAACTTGCCCGTATTTGTACGCAACGGGACAATGGTGAAAATTTCTTTTCTTTCAGGGGCGAGGGCGGTATTACCGGCCGATTCGGGGTTGTTATAGGGCTTCCGGAACTGTAGCGGGGGTGGCCGTATCTGCAGCGGGGGAGCCTTTCAGCTGAACCAAAATTTGTTCGGCGTCACGAAACAGAGTTCTTATTGAGAGCGCGCTTTCAAGAAGGTGGATTGCTTTTTGTTTTGCTTCCTCCCCGCTGACGGCCATGAAAGCGCGAGCGGACTGGTATGGATAAAGCGGATTGTTGACCGCTTTTTGCACGGCCAGGTCCAGGTTCACGGTTGCGCTGTGGTAATAGCCGGGGTTGCCGTCGCGGGCATACAGTTCCAGGTAGGCGACGCCAAGATTATAGAATGTGCTTGGATGAAAACCGTTTATTGCGATTGCGTTCTCGTAGCTTGCAGCGGCGCGATTCGCGAGTTCTTCGGCGGTCTGTTCATCCAGGCCGGGTGTTTTTTCGTATTGCAGAGCGAAATCGCCAAATGCCTGAAAATAGGCATAGTCCAGCGGATTGTGCAGAATCATGCTTTCAAAATCGGCTATGGCGGCCTTTACATCTCCCTTTTGCGCGTTTATCAGGGCTTTTTTATAATAGATTTCCGCCATGGCCAGCCGGTAGCTTCCTATGGCGGCGGCACTGATTCCACATAGAAGAAAAATTACGACAACGTACTTTTGAACACCTTTAAGCGTGAAATGTATTGTTTCGATTTTCCTGTCGGCAAGTGCCAGTCCCGCTCCAAGAAAAAGGTAAAACATGCCAAGCGTCGCTATGACGCCAAAGCTTATTATCACCTGCAGAAGGTAAACAAGCAGCGCCGCTTTTACGCCAAGGATGGGATAAAAGAGGTCGTCATCTTTTTTGGCGAAAAGCTCTTTATCCATTTTCCAGAATACGAAAAAGACGATGGCCAGAAATGCCGCAAGCCC
>JAHJEW010000042.1 GCA_018825335.1 Patescibacteria group bacterium
CTTGTACCACAATCTTTTCAATACTATTAACGACGGAGCTTATGTAACCGATTATGACGGAATCATCATAGATATAAATCAAACAGGAGCAGATATTTTGGGATACGAACGCCACGAGCTCATTGGTAAAAACATGAAAACAGTTTACGTTCATCCCGAAGACCGGGATGCTTTCTTAATAAGATTATATAAACAGGGCAATATCAAAAACTTTAATCCTTTTGTAAGATTAAAAAACGGCCAGGAAAAGTATTTTGAGACAAATTCAACAGTTATAAGAAACTCAAGCGGTAAAATTATTGGTGTACAAGGCATTTTCCGCGATATTGACCATAGAATACACAGCAGCATAATAGAAGATGTCACTACAAATACCACTATCGAAAGTACTTCGGACAACCAAAGCGCACATAAAGCGTCTTGAAGACCTTCAGGTCCGTACCGTCAGAGATTTACTGCTCTTTTTTCCGCGAACGTACGAAGATAAAAGAACCTATACCCCAATTGCCGAAATACGCACCGATCAGGTAAATAACATTAAAGGAAAACTAAGCAGCGTTTTTCATAAACGCAGCAAATTCGGTAAAGCCCTTACCAAAGCCATTATTTCAGATTCCAGCGGAAGCGTTGAAGTAATCTGGTTTAATCAACCATATTTACAGCGCGTGATTGTGAACGGAATGAAACTCGTGCTTTCCGGAAAAGCAAAATATGCATATGGAAAAACAACTCTTCAGAATCCGACGTATGAAGAAATCAAGGAGGAACAAACGCACACGGGAAGAATAATTCCCGTATATCACCAGACCGAGGGAATAAGCTCCAAATGGATACGGGAAAAGCTAAAACCGCTCATAGACGAATGGACCACGAATCTTAAAGAATTCCTGCCGGATTCATTACTCAGCCAATATGGTCTTATGGACTACGCCAATGCCGTAAAAGAGGTCCATTTCCCCAGTGATGAAAAGAAGCTGGAACAGGCAAGATTCCGCTTAAGCTTTGATGAATTGTTTCTCATCCAGCTAAAGGCACTCCAAAAAAAATGGCTTTGGCAAAACATTGAACATAAAGACCAAAAACAAATCTCCTTGCATCCGGACCTGAAAAAATTCCTCAAAAGCCTGCCATTTGAACTTACAAAAGCCCAAAAACAAACCATTCAGGAAATCCTTGACGATTTAAATAAGCCTTTTCCCATGTCCAGACTGCTGCAGGGGGATGTTGGATCCGGTAAAACAATCGTTGCCGGTGCAGCCATTTTTAATACCTACAGAGCCGGTTATCAGTGTGCCATCATGGCCCCTACCGAAATCCTGGCAAAACAGCATTACAACACTCTTTACGGCTTATTCAAGCCCTATGGACTAAATATTCAGTTCATTTCCGGCAACACAACCTCAAGTCAAAAAAAAGAAATTATCAGACAACTAAAAACCGGAACTGTTGATCTTATCATCGGCACTCACTCACTAATTCAGGAAGGAATCGGTTTTAAAAATCTTGGACTTGCGGTGATTGATGAGCAACACCGTTTTGGCGTGGCACAGCGGGCAATCATTAAATCATACGGATCACCGCATCTGCTAAGCCTTTCAGCCACACCAATTCCGCGAACTTTGGCCATGACCATTTATGGCGATCAGGATCTTTCCATAATCGATGAAATGCCCAAAGGACGCCAAACTATAATTACGCGGATAGTACCCGAAAATAAGCGTATCGACGCCTACCGCTGGATAGAAAACCAGACTTTAAAAAGCCGCCAGACCTTTGTAATTTGTCCTTTGATAGACGAATCGGACGTACTTGAAATTAAATCGGCAATTCAGGAATACGAAAGACTAAAAGAACAAATATTCCCTAATCTGAAAGTTGGCTTGCTCCACGGTAAAATGAAACCTGCGGAAAAGGAGTCAATTATGCAGGATTTTAAAAACAACAAAATTAATATATTGGTTTCCACATCCGTAATCGAAGTCGGAATCGACGTTCCTAACGCAACAATCATGATAATAGAAGATGCCGATCGCTTTGGATTATCACAATTGCATCAATTCAGAGGCCGCGTAGGCAGAGGAGAACATCAATCTTACTGCTTCCTTTTCCCAAAAGGCCAAAGTCAGCAGGCAGGAACAAGACTAAAAGCCATGACAGATCATACAAGCGGATTCCGACTGTCCGAAATCGACTTGCAACTTAGAGGATCAGGTGAGATATTTGGGCTAAGACAAAGCGGAATTCCCGATCTGAAAATGGCATCGCTTACCGACTCAAAAACCATAGGTCTCGCCAGACAGGCCGCCCAGTCGATAATCGACAGAGATCCACTACTGGAAAATCACCCACAGTTAAGAAAAAGTTTAGAAAATCTTAATGAGGTGTATGTTAAAGATTAAATAAGAAATGGCTAAGAAAATCACCATCATCTGCGGAGGACCGTCTGCCGAAAGGGGAATATCACTAAATTCCGCCAGATCACTTTTCGACAATCTTGATAAGGATCTCTACGATCTGTCGCTAATATACTTTAATCCGAGACTTGAAGCATACAGAATTTCCGAAACACAAATTTATTCAAACACACCGCTGGACTTTGACTACAGACTAAAAAGTGAAAAAAATGCCCTTTCCAAAGAAGAATTAGCCAGCGAACTGCAAAGTACAGATCTGGTTTTTCCGGCAATACATGGAACTTTCGGAGAAGATGGCCAGCTGCAGAATCTCATGGAAGATCTAAACGTAAAATATGTCGGATCAGGACCGGCGGCCTTAAATGCGACGAGTGACAAACATCTTTGTCAGCAGATACTTAAAGAGAACGGATTCTTTACAATTCCGGGTTGGCTCACTTTGAAAGGGGAATCTTTACCTGACCTGCCTGAAGGAAAATACGTTATTAAACCGCTTCACGGCGGCTCCAGCCTCGGTGTTGAATATTTTCAGGTTCCGATAAATGATATCGACAATTTCAATGAAAAATCTGGACGCGTTTTCAGTCATGAAGATAAAGCCTTAATAGAGCCGTTTTTTGAAGGAACGGAATTTACACTTATAGTTTTGCAAAACGAAGCGGGGGATCCTGTTTCACTCCTGCCCACCGAAATAGAATTTCACGAAAAAAGTGACCGTTTCTTTAACTATCGTAAAAAATATCTGGCAACTGCTGAAACACGTTATCACACCCCTGCAAGATTTAATCCGGAAGAAACCCTAAAAATCAGATCGGAGGCGGAAAAACTTTTTACTGTACTTGGTATGCGCGATTTTGCCCGCATTGACGGATGGCTTAAGGACGACGGAACAATCTGGTTTAGTGATATTAATGGAATAAGCGGCATGGAGCAAAACAGCTTTCTTTTTCAGCAGGCGGCACTTTTTGGGATCAGCCACAAACAATTGCTGGATTACATCATCAACAAAAAAATTGAAAAACCTTCACCGTCCGAAAAGAGCAGGGAAGAGCTGCCAGTAATTTTTGGCGGCAACACGGCGGAAAGACAGGTATCTGTTATGAGCGGCACAAATGTCTGGATGAAACTTAAATCTTCGGACAAATACAAACCTGTACCATTATTTTTGACTCCGGATAACAGGATTTTCCACATACCGCAATTCTTATGCCTTCATCATACGGTTGAAGAAATCGATGAAAAAATAAAGCTTTTGAGTGAAAGCGATTTTATTGCCAATCTGCGAAACGAACAGGTACCTATTTTAAAACATTTAAACATCAATCCGGATGATGTAGAGGAGAAAATCTTTGTTCCGGTCCAGACATCTTTTGAAGAAATAGCCTTAAAATATAATTTCTTATTCCTCGGCCTTCACGGCGGAGACGGGGAAAACGGCGTATTGCAGGCAAAACTGGATAAACTTGGATTGCCATATAATGGACCCGGCGAAATGGCCTCCGCGCTTTGTATGGATAAATTCGCCAGCGGTGAGGC
>JAHJEW010000043.1 GCA_018825335.1 Patescibacteria group bacterium
AATAAGTATAGTTTATAAGTTATTTCGATTGTGCTCAATTTATCATCCCGGCATTAAATTTTTCTAAACCGGAGATAAGAAAAATGTGGAGGCGGGGGGATGGCGCGCGGGGGTGGGGCGCGGTATAATCCCGATGAGATAATTTGTTTTTATGTCTTCTTTTTTACCGCAATCGATCCGCACTCTTATTGAAGAGTTTTCGAAATTGCCGGGGGTCGGGCCGAAGTCGGCGCAGCGTCTTGCCATGCATCTTCTGCATTCGCCGGAGAGTCGGGTTAACGCGCTTTCCGACGCTGTCGGCGGGCTTAAAAAGGGGCTGCAGTTTTGCGGGATGTGCTGGAATATTGCGGAAGATTCGATTTGCCGCATTTGCGCCAATCCCGCGCGCGATAAGCGGCAGATTTGTGTTGTGGAGGAGATTCTGGATGTTGTGGCGCTGGAGAAGACGTGCGAGTACAAGGGGGTTTATCATGTTTTGCATGGCGCGCTTTCGCCGGTGGACGGGATCGGGCCGGAGCAGCTGAAGGTGCAGGCGCTGGTGGACAGGGTGAGGGAGCTGACTAATTCCAAATTTCAAATGTCAAATGTCGAATGTCAAATGTTGAATGTTGAAGATCAGGGCGGGGTGGGCGCGATTGAGGTGATTCTGGCGACGAATCCGGGACTGGAAGGTGAAACTACGGCGCTTTATCTGATGAGGCTTTTACAGCCGTTTAAGGTGAATACGACCCGCATTGCCCGGGGGCTGCCGGTGGGCGGGGACCTGGATTATGCTGATGAGCTGACCCTTACGCGAGCCCTGCAGGGGCGAGCGGCTTATTGCTAGGGGGCCGCTTCTTCATCCGCTTTTTTAGCCGCTTCCACCGCCGCTATTTCGCCGTCGATGATATTGCGGAAAATGTCTGTTTCCTGCGCCCCGGAAACCTTTTTACCGTTTATGAAAAAGCTTGGGGAGGAGACAACTTTGTATTTTACTCCGTCTATCAAATCTTTCGCGACTTCATCCCTTTGTTTTTGAGTGTCATCAATGACACATGTTCCGTACTTTTCCATGTCCATTTCCAATTCTTCGGCGTATTTCTCAAAGATTTTTTTTGCGTTGTTATTGAAACTCCATTCATTTTGTCCTTTGAAAAGCAGATCGTGCATTTCCCAGTATTTTCCCTGTTCCGCCGCGCAGTTGGCCGCGGTTGCCGCGGGTAAGGCCTGTGGGTGGACGTTTAAGGGGAAATCGCGGAAAACGTAGTGCACTTTGCCGGTATCTATGTACTCTTTTTTGAGTTTTTCGAATGACTGATCGAAAAAATCCTTACAAAACGGGCACTGGTAATCGCTAAATTCAATTATTGTTACAGGCGCCTGTTCCACGGGAAGGCCAAGGGCCGGATCGTCATCGACGGAAATTGCGCCCATGTATTCAAGATCATTGATGCTTGCCGGATTTTCCGGCTGTCTGATTTCCTCCACAGGGGGCGATGAGGGAATTATTGCGCCTGTCACAAGTTCATTTGCGAGATCGCTGGCCTGCCGCGGAGCCATGAATCCGCCCTGGATGTAGCCCAGGCCCATGCCGATGAAAAAGCCCAGCGTCATTAGTGCGATGAACAGTACTTTTGAGATTTTTTTATTTTTCATTTTTCAGTTGGTTTATGATTTCTTTAATTACTTTCTTTTTGCCGTGCAGTTTGCCGGTTAGTTTTATCCCTTGTTTCAGCGCTTTTGAGGCGATAATAATGTTATTGACGGCGTACAGCGATGTGACGATTCCCGTGGAGATTATTAAAAAAGGCCATAACGGAGCGGGATTGGTGGTTTCGACCGGCGCGGCGCCGCGGAGCTGTGTTTTGGGAAACAGGCCGGCGATTTCGGGAGAGATTATGGCCGGCTGCCCGCTGCAGATTGCGGTGCCGCAGGAAACGTCGTTTCTTAATTCCGGCAGAAGCGGCGATATAAAAGGTGTAAACGGGGCGGGGCGGGCAGCCGGCGGCACTACCGCTATGGTTATGGGGGGCGGCGCGCCGGGGGCGGCCGGTTCCGCGGGAGAGACCGGCTCCTCTTGGGCGGGAATTTCTTCAGGGGGGATTGTTTCGTGTTCTTCCGTTTCCGGGGGCTCCGTTGGAGGGTAAAAAATTATGGTAGGTGTGCCACCGCCGCCGGGTGGTGGTGGTGGGGGCGGGGGTGGTGGTGGGGGTGGCGGCGCGGCGGCGCAACTCCCAAATATTTCTTCCATGAAACCGGCGCAGAGGTTGTAGCTCGCACTTGAACTTCTGCCTCCAAAACTATCTCCGCTTATCCCTTCAAGACCGTATGTCGCAGAGGTTCCGGCATGTCCGCCGTTGGTCGTATCCGCCGAATCCAATATATAACCTGAGCTTGTTCCAACCGCGGCCAGCGCCGTCTGCGTAAACAATAAAGGGAAAATCACCGTAACTATTGGCCATAGGAGCCTTTTTGCGTACATTTTTTTGTTTTTGTTTTTTTCGCTTGTTTAATCTTCAAATTATATCATAGTTTTGTCATTTTTTCGACCCATAGTGAAAAACCACCTCTAAGGTGGGGCGGAAATTCATCTTTAAAGTGCTTTGCTAGCCCTGTAATTGCGCGATTATTTCGTTGGCGCGGTCCTTAATGTGTCTGGCGATGGACTGGACTTCGTTATTCGCCTCCCATGCTTCGGTGGCTTTGGCTATTGCCTGATCGGCCCAGCTTTTTGCATCCTCGGTCTTTTTTTGCACTCCGGAAATGTACGCGTTCATAAGGAAATCGTAGGCTCTTGCCAATTTTGCCGCTCCAAGCACGACCGCGTCCTGAGGCATGTTTTTGTATGCCTGCTGGGTCATATCCACTCCCAATTCCGATGAGCGTTTTGCCGCAAGCGGATTGTTGTTTCCGACATAAATGTCTATCTGGGCCATCTGTTTTTCGGCCTGCGTAATTAGAAACTGCGTGTTTGATCCATTCAGAATAACGTTCATGATGTACATGATTTCCGCCACCTGTCCTCGCGTAAGTTCTTCGCCGGGTTTAAGGTTCCCATCGTTGTCTTTTTCGACCAGCCCTGCCTGTCCCGCATAATTCATATAGGGCGCAAACCAGGCGTCTTTCTGTACATCGGGAAAGAGTTGCGCGCCTTCCCATTTTTGGGGCTGAAAGCTGTTGGTGTTCAGGATCATTTTCACGAATTCGGCCCGTGACACGTTTCGGCCGGGGGCAAAGGTTCCGTCCGGATTCCCGCTGACGATTCCCCTTTCTTTGGCTGCCATAACGTATTTTGCAAACCAATCTTCGGGCTTCACATCCGAAAAATCGGAGGAAGAAGCCGCGTCCTGCGTCGCGACTTTTTTGCCTTCAAGAATTATCTTGAGCGCTTCGGCCCGATTGACAAGTTGTTGCGGCCGGAAGGTTCCGTCATCGTATCCTTTTACAATGCCGCTGTCGGCCAGATAGTTGATGGCAACAGAGTTCTCGTTCGTGTTGTCCACATCGGTAAAGGCCAACGCGGTCGCGGCCATGCCGGAAAAAAGCAGACCCGTACAGGTGATTATGGCGATTTTTTTCATAAATGATGGGCGTTAATTGGTTTCTTTATGCGTATGGATATTATACGCCACTTTAATTTATAGTCAAAAAACCGGTTTTAACATTTGATGTTGAATTTTAATCGGCAGCCGAAATTATGTATCCGACGCCGTGACGGTTGTGGATAAGGCTCCGGGGAAAGCCGTGATCGATTTTTTTGCGAAGTCTGCGAACGGTGGACTGCAGAATGTTGGAATTGTGTCCGTCCTTCGCGCCCCATACCTTCTGTAAAATGTCTTCCATCCGCACGACTTTTTCGCTGTTGTTAATAAAAAAAGCAAGGAGCTGCGTCTCTTTTTTTGTGAGATAGATTTTTTCACCCTGACGCATGACCATGTTTTGGCCGGGGAATAATTCAAGATCGGCAAAGGCAAGTTTTTTCTCTTTATTTTTTTCTTTCTTGCCGATGCCCGCGGCGCGACGGTGCAGGGTGTTAATCCGCGCCAGCAGCTCCTCTGCGTGAAAAGGTTTAACCATGTAATCGTCGGCCCCCATCTCCAGTACGTCCACTTTTGTTGAAACGGCGTCTTTTGCGCTTAAAACAAGTACCGGGACTTTGCATCCGTCGCGCCTTATCTTTTCCAGAAAAGATTCTCCCGACTGCCCGGGCAGTAAAAGGTCCAGCAGAAGCAAATCACACGACGCTATGGAATTGTTTTTTATGGCTTCCTCGGCTGATTCATGGCGCACAACAGTGTGCTTTTCGGCTTCCAGTATTTTTGCGAGAAAAAAGGAAAGGTCTTTTTCGTCTTCAATAATCAGAATCCGCATATATTTGTTTTAAGGTCAAAAAAAACAATAATCAAAAGTCGACCGGATGGCAAGTCCACCTCACCTCTTTAATGATAAAATTTATGAATTTTATTTAAAATAATTTTAAATTATTTACAGGCGCAAAATGAGGCTGCCGGTTTATCTGATTGAAAACATATATCCCACGCCGTGAACTGTTTTAATAAGCTTTCTTTTGTGATCTTTGTCGATCTTTCCGCGCAGGCTGGATATGTGCGCCCCGACTGTATTGGAAAAAGCTTTTGCGTTGAAGTCCCAGACATTTTCAAGAATGATCGCGTGGTTCAGGACCTCCTCCTGGTGTGAAATAAGATAAGACAGAAGGGCAAACTCTTTTTTGCGAAGCTTGATGAATTTGCCGTTGCGTTTAACTTCTCTTGTGAGTGGATTAACAAAAAGATCGCCTATCTGCATGATTTCGGTGTGTTCGATGCATTTTACGCGGCGTAAAATAACGCGGATGCGCGCCAGAAGTTCACCGAAGGAAAATGGTTTCTCCATGTAATCATCTGCGCCGAGGTCCAGCAGTTTTACTTTTGTATCCTGGTCGCGGATCGCTGAAAGAATAATAATCGGCGTCTCTTTATTTTGCGCGCGGAACTCTTTAACAAATTCCATTCCATCTTTTTTTGGAAGCAGCAAATCGGCCACAACAACATCGAAGCCGCCCGTAAGAGCTTTTTGCAGACCCGTTTCTCCGTCTTCCGCCGTATCCACCAGGCATCCCTCGTATTGAAGACCCTTCACTAGTGTTGCGTTGAGCAAGAGTAGGCTATACGTATATTAGCTTATTGTAGGGAAAAATCAAGGATTTGCGTGTCTGCACGATTTCAATTTGAATGAGGT